>PNNU01000470.1 GCA_013824385.1 Anaerolinea sp. | reverse complement strand
CTTCCACCTCATCTTCGTACAGATCAAACCCGGCCACCTTTACCGTGCCGCTGCTTGGGTGGATCAGCCCTGTCAGGCAAGAGAAAAGAGTTGTTTTGCCTGAGCCATTCGGGCCGGTAAGCACTGCGATTTCTGACGGTTTGAGTGAAAAACTCACAGGTGAGACCGCGTAATACTCATTATATTTTTTGGAGAGGTCTTCTACTACCAAGATATCGGTCATAATTATTCCTGTTTCCACGGCTGGGTTGGTTCCAATTGTAGGATATTCAGTCATTATCAATCTTATTAATATAAATGCTATTTGAATTTAGGTTCTTTTCTATTAAACCAATAAAATCCG
>PNNU01000469.1 GCA_013824385.1 Anaerolinea sp. | reverse complement strand
TTGGGTTGAAAATGTTACCGGCGGCGGCTCAAGGTTTATCTTAACCCTGCCAACCGCAGCCAACAATTGATCTGGCCACAAGGAGCCTTCATGCAAGAAATTGCACCTCATATTTTTATCGAAACTTCATACCCTGGTGTCACGCTTGGCGCCATCAACTGGCCCCACGGCTTGATTTTGATTGATGCCCCACTGCGACCGGATGATATCCGTTTGTGGCGCAGCACTTTGGCCAATATGAACGGCGGCATCGATCGCCTCTTGGTCAACCTGGATGAACATTTTGACCGCACCATAGGTTCACGTCAGGTGGAATGCATGGTCGCGGGTCATGAAAAAATGAACCAGTTATTCCGCGATCGTCCCGTTACTTTCAAATCTCAAACCGTCGAAACCGGCGCGGATTGGGAACTGCAAAAC
>PNNU01000468.1 GCA_013824385.1 Anaerolinea sp. | reverse complement strand
CACAAAAATGCCCCTCGACTGCCATTTGATGATTGATAAACCAGAGAATCTGCTGGAGGCTTTCATTAACGCCGGCGCTTCAAACATCACTATTCACCCCGAAAACAACCCATCAATCCTCGATACCCTTTCTAAGATTAAAACTGCTGGCTGTAGAGCTGGCATTGCCATCAACCCCTCAACCCCGGTCGAAATGATCGAATCAATGATCCCCCATGCCGACCTGATATTGGTGATGACAGTCAATCCCGGATATTCGGGGCAAAAATTCTTGCCTGAAGTAATTGAAAAAATCGCCAAAATTTCAGCACTTGCACAAACATGCAAGAATCCACCTATTATTGAAGTGGATGGCGGTATCAATACAGATACCATCGCCCTGGTTAGAGATGCAGGGGCAACCGCCTTTGTTTCGGCCTCTGCCATATTCCATCATCCATGTGGCATCGC
>PNNU01000467.1 GCA_013824385.1 Anaerolinea sp. | reverse complement strand
ACTATTATTGAGTTCATGTATTCTAAACTAAATAAATGTAAAAGGATAATCAATACTCAATAACCGACTTGTTACATTTACCCCAGTCCATTCGCATCAAGATTGATAACATGATAGACTTATATTTCTTACAGGTTTGTAGGCAAGCTTAATTAAATGAGAAAGATTATGCATAAAATCTCGATTTTTTTGCGCGATCTTAAAATTGTGACAAAAGCAGTTTGGATTAATCTACTGCTTTTTATTATTTTGCTTGTTTGCGCTGCAATTTGGTTGAGTCTTTCAGGTGTTTATCCACAGGCAACCTTTCTTAATTTACTGGTGAATGCATTCCACATGTCAATTGGTGAGCGTGTAGTCGAATCAGGAGATGGCATCTTACCATCGGTATTGACTTTTCTTCTCCCTTTACTTACAGCTATCGTTATTGGTGAAGGTATCTTGCGCATTTTTTCTGTTTTTATGGCTCGAGGAAGACAC
>PNNU01000466.1 GCA_013824385.1 Anaerolinea sp. | reverse complement strand
GCATTCCATGGACATCCTCGTTACACCAAAGATATTGATATATGGGTGGAGCGGAGTCGAGAGAATTCCCACGCTTTAATATTAGCCATTGAACAATTCGGAATGGGTTCACTTGGATTAAAGGAAGAAGATTTCTTACTTTCTGACCAGGTCATTCAACTTGGGTACCCTCCTGATCGAATAGATATTTTGGTTTCAATTACCGGTGTAGAGTTTTCTGATTGTTACCCAAAACGAATTGAAGCCACCTTGAATGGGATAAAAATCAACTTCATTGACATTGAACATCTTAAGCAAAATAAAAAAGCTTCCGCCCGTTTGCAAGACTTGGCTGATCTTGAAAAATTGGAATAAGCTAACTTCGCGAAGACGGTGAGCGCAAGGGAATGATCGTGTACGGGTATAAGTTTAGACCAGTAATGCAAGTTCAGTAATTCGTGAACCGTAATCCGTAAACCGTGGGTGCCCGCCAAATGGATGGGCACTTTTTTTATGAAGTGATGAATGAAC
>PNNU01000465.1 GCA_013824385.1 Anaerolinea sp. | reverse complement strand
AAAAGTAATGCTGGAAGTTAAAGAACTAACGACAAAATACATCACCAGATTCAACGAAGACGTGTATGCTGTTGACCACGTCTCTCTAAAAGTTGAAGAAGGAAAATCGATCGGTATCGCTGGCGAATCCGGTTGTGGAAAATCCACCCTGGCACTCAGTTTAATGGGATATTATTTCTCTCCTCTTCACTATACAAGCGGTGAAATTATCATCGATGGCCAGAACATCACCGGAATGCATCCTGATACAGTCAGAAAATCAATCCTGGGAAATGAAATTGCCTATATTCCCCAGGCCGCCATGAACGCGCTAAACCCGACTCAAAAAATAATCAACTTTATTGAAGACGTCGTTCAAGCGCATGATCCAAAAGTCTCAAAAAAAGAGATTTACGAACTCGCCAGAGAACGATTTGAAGTTTTAGGGCTTCCCAAAGAAGTACTACAGAGATATCCGGTTGAACTTTCAGGCGGTATGAAGCAGCGTACTGTGATTGCGACCTCTGTGAT
>PNNU01000464.1 GCA_013824385.1 Anaerolinea sp. | reverse complement strand
CGAAAAACGCGCCCGCGAGATCATCACCGATGCCATTCAACGTGTCGCTTCAGAACATGTGGTCAGTGTGTCTACCTCACTGGTAACTTTACCCAATGAAGAAATGAAAGGCCGCATCGTTGGCCGCAACGGACGTAACATCCGTGCATTTGAACAGGCCGCCGGGGTGGACGTAATCGTGGACGATACCCCTGAGGCAGTGACCATTTCGTGCTTTGACCCGGTGAGACGCGAGATCGCCAGACGTTCTCTGGATCGTTTGATTGTGGACGGCAGAATTCATCCTGCTCATATCGAAAAGATCCTTGCTGAAGAAGAAAAAGAAGTTGAAAAGGCGATTATTGAAGCGGGTGAAGGTGCTGCCTTTGACGCTGGTGTGGCAGGCATCCATCCTGAGGTTCTCAAGCTTCTCGGACGTTTGAAATTCCGCACCTCCTATGGTCAAAACCAACTTTCTCATGCTATTGAAGTGTCCAAACTCTCCGCAGTATTAGCCGCCGAATTAGGCGCCAACG
>PNNU01000463.1 GCA_013824385.1 Anaerolinea sp. | reverse complement strand
CGTATTATCCCGGTGAAGGGTTGGAAAAATTCACAAAATTTGACGGTGTATACTGGAAAGAAGTATTTAAGTATCAGGATACCGTCATCTACCAGGTGATAAGTGAGTAAATATGACTGATTTCCTGCGATTTCTCGGTTGGTATCTGGCAATTAGTGTGCTTGGGTGGGTGAGTCTACCCATCATCTTCAGATTGCTGCCCAATCTGGCCTGCAGAGGATTTGCCCTGGCAAGACCGCTCGGTCTTTTGATCTGGGGGTATCTTTTCTGGTTATTATGTTCACTTGGTATTCTACAAAATAATACCGGTGGAGTGGCAATGGCTTTTGGGCTGTTGATTGGGTTATCTGTCTGGAGTTGTGCCAAAGGCAAAGGGCGTGATCTGATTGCATGGATCAAAGCCAATGTTAAAACCATCCTCGTTATGGAAGTGTTATTTTTTATCGCTTTTGCTGCCTGGACGATGGTCCGCGCTGCCAACCCTGAAGTATCTGCAACTGAAAAGCCGATGGAATTGGCTTTTATTAATGCGATTCTGAAATCACCGTCTTTCCCCCCCATGGATCCGTGGCTTTCAGGATATGCCATATCC
>PNNU01000462.1 GCA_013824385.1 Anaerolinea sp. | reverse complement strand
GATGATCTGGGTGTGGGAGAAATGGTGTTTACCCGCCCCAATGCTCTTTCACAATCATTTGACTTCTTTGTACCTGCCGGTAATCAGGTGAGAGCAGATGCCAGTTTCGACCTGGTGCTCAGCCATTCACAACAACTGGATTATTTGCGTTCAGGTTTACAGATGCTGGTAAACGGTTACCCTGCGGTGAGTTTGCGACTTACAGACAACACGTCCAATCAGGCGATGTTTAAGTTGATCATGCCAGCAAACCTGATACACGCCGGTCGTAACTCGGTTGAATTTGTAGCTGATTTGAATACCCGTGATCTTTGTACCGCAGCCACCGAAAACGTGGCATGGCTGCGTGTCAGTTCCAGTTCACTGCTGCACCTGCCGCTTGAAACCGCAGTCGGCGGATCCATGGTCTCCAAAACTTTTGGCGACTTCCCCAATGCTTTCCTGACAGGATCAGGGTTGGATAATGTGTTGATCGAGGTTGCCCCGGCCGAGTTTGCCAACATTCAAGCTGCGGCACAATTGGCCGGCAGGCTTGGCGCCGGATTACCCGACCACACCATCATGCAGCTCAACACTGCTTTTGCAGATGCGGTTGACCCCGCACTCA
>PNNU01000461.1 GCA_013824385.1 Anaerolinea sp. | reverse complement strand
TGTAATTTCGGGTAAATTTATCCAGTAACTCTACTTCACTTGACAAAGTGTTTTACCTTGACTAGAATCTAATTGTACTTGACATAAACAAGCGTAAGTCGTTCGTTTCCAATTGATCTGGAGGAGGAAATATGCCTTATGAATTACCACCATTAAGATATGCTGTTGACGCGTTGGAACCGTTTATCGACGCCCAAACAGTGGATATCCATTACACAAAGCACCATGCCACTTACTTGAAAAATTTGAACGCCGCCATCGAAAAACACCCTGAATTATTTGCCATAAATCTCAAAGAAGTTCTAACAGACCTCAATATTGTACCGGAAGATATTCGGCAAACCGTCAAAAATATGGGTGGCGGTGTTTACAATCACAACGTGTATTGGACGTGCCTGGCGCCCGGCCAGGGGGGTGAACCCCTTGGAAAACTGGCACAGGCTATCACCAAAAAATGGGGCAGCTTTGAAGTATTCAAGGCTGAATTTGAAAAAGCAGCACTTGGCCGTTTTGGAAGCGGTTGGTGTTGGTTAAGCAAGGATAAAAAAGGAGAACTGGTCATCCACTCCACCGCGAACCAGGATGCCCCAATGCAAGAAGGTTACGAACCCCTGCTGGTCATAGATGTGTGGGAACATGCCTACTACTTGAAATATCAAAATCGTCGTGCAGAATATATTACCAATTGGTGGAATTTGGTTAACTGGCAGGAAGCCGAAAATCGGTTCGCCTGAATTTCAAAAAA
>PNNU01000460.1 GCA_013824385.1 Anaerolinea sp. | reverse complement strand
CCGAACCAAATCGAACCGCTTCACCTTGCATTTGTTCTGCTAGTTCAGTTGTCACCTCAAGAAGATGTTGAAAGTCTGGCCAGGTGCTAACCGAAACTAGATATAGTGTTGGGCTAGAAGATAATGGATAGTTAGCTTTGGTTTCTTCAAGAGCATTTCGCCCGATTTCTGTTGATTGTAGAACCTCTAATATTTGGCCTTTTGAGAAATCATCAAGTCTACGTCTAAAGTCGGTTTCGGCTTGGATATTCAACATTTCTCGAATTTGGTCTTCAGGAATATTCCGGATGACTAATTCAATGATTTCTCGTTTTGGGACTGGCGTTCCACCAAGGGGCATATAATTTCCTTGCTTTTCTTATCTAGTTTACATTGATGCGTGATTTGCTTTCATTGGTCAATTAATGTTTTCAACTTGAGATAACCCATCGATAAATCAGTTTTTCATACTCATGAATCACTGAATTAAGCCTTATAAATATCCACCTTTGTTTCCAAACACTTCCTCAAAGATAGATCATTAGCGCCAATCTCATTCCAGCTTTGGGGTTTCTGGTAGAAATCCAACCCTCGGCCAATCTTAACCACCCAACCATTATCCAGGCGGATCTCACGATCGTGAATGTTCGGATTGAAGTCAAAATCGAACACAACATCAACTTCAAGCAAGCTCTGCTTCAAATCACCTAATTTCTGTTCGATTTCCAACTTCTGAGGTTCATCGTCATAACCGGTAACCAATTCGATACGTTTGATACTGGATAATTTGATGATGATCTC
>PNNU01000459.1 GCA_013824385.1 Anaerolinea sp. | reverse complement strand
GCTTTGGTACGGGCAAAGATCAATCCGCTGCTCACATCTTCGGTTTCCAACATTCTGGTCAAGGCTGAGAGCTTATTTTCTTCATGAATACGGCAGTAGCGTTGTTCAGTATCTGCGACGGTCATATGTTCAGGGCTGACCGAAATTCTGGCCGGTTCTTTAAGGTAACGGTTGGCAAGTTTCTGAATCGCCTGTGGGAGTGTGGCACTAAAAAGTGCAATTTGTTTTTCTTCAGAAAGTTCTTTGAGAATCAATTCAACGTCATCAATGAAGCCCATGGCTAGCATTTCGTCTGCTTCATCGAGAATCAGCATTTTTACATTGCCTAAACGGAGTACCTTCTGCTTAATCAAATCCAATAAGCGGCCAGGGGTACCTACAACAACGTCAACACCACGTTCCAGAGCATTTCTCTGGATGGTATAAGATTGACCGCCATAGACTGCCAAAACTTTAACACGGGTTTTCTGCGCCAACATCAGGGCAGCATCCGCAACCTGTTTGGCTAACTCACGTGTGGGAGCAAGCACCAATGCTTGCACTTTACCGTTAGAGGGTTCTAATTTTTGCAGCAAAGGAAGCATGAAGGCGGCAGTCTTGCCTGTTCCCGTCTGTGCCTGCCCTATGACATCCCGTCCTTCTAACAACAACGGAATGGCTGAACTCTGAATGGGGGTGGGATCAACAAACCCCATCTTTTCAACTGCCTGCACGAACTCGGGCTGCAAGCCTAATGACTCAAAAGGTGAAACCATGTAATACTCCTGTAAATAGACAAAAAAATACCCTTCCGGAACCGGCAGGGTATTAGACCAAGCGCGATTAACAACCTGCGGTGAAAATTCCGCATTTCAATTATATCACCCTTT
>PNNU01000458.1 GCA_013824385.1 Anaerolinea sp. | reverse complement strand
TGGTACTCATACCACGCATTTCAAAGGCTCCCGTAAGAGTTGAAAACCTAGCGGAGTTAGAGGGTTATTTAAATTCGTTAACGGCCGCTGGGAATCCTCCTGGTCTTTCACTTGTCGTAGTGAAAGATGGGCATATCGTTTATAACAATGCTTTTGGCTATGCTGATCAGCCCGCCGCTTTGATCGCCACCCCTGATACGGTGTACCACTGGTGGTCGACCACCAAAATGTTTACTGCGACAGCCATTTTCCAACTTGCTGAAACAGGGAAGCTAAATTTGGATACTCCCATCGTCGATTATCTTCCTTTTTTCCAGGTGGAATATTCTTCAACTGAGAGCCGTCCGATTACGATTCGGCATTTGCTTAACCATAGTTCTGGCCTACCGGATAACATACCCGCTGCGGTTGGCTGGATGCATTTTGAAGGAGAAGTGGGTTATAACCAAACCGATCTATTGATCAAATTCTTGCCCAACTATTCCAAGCTACTTTTTGAGCCTGGTACACAAGCCCGTTATAGCAATTTTGGTTATATGGTTTTAGGCGCGGTCATTGAAAAGGTTTCCGGTGAGACATACGAGGACTATATACGCAGACATATCCTTACCCCCTTAAAAATGGATCAAACTGATTTCATTTATCGAGAATCAATGCAGACCAACAAAGCCGTAGGCATGCACCCCTTATTTGATTTTCAGTCTGCTTTCCTGCCATTTTATTACCACGGACGGTTATCCAAACTGATACGCGAAATAAAAGGGGGCAAAATGTGGATGAATCCAGTCCTTGCTGACAGCACTCCGCCCACAGGTTTGATCGGCCCGGCAAAAGACCTTGCGCGCTTTGTGGCGGCTCATCTGAACAACGGCGAATTGAATGGATATCAAATGCTCAACGCT
>PNNU01000457.1 GCA_013824385.1 Anaerolinea sp. | reverse complement strand
GTCCGGGTTTCTTTTTTGCTGCCAGATCGCGTAAAACTTGAACAGATTCCTGCCTGGCGGATTGAATAAATCCGCAGGTGTTGACGATCAATAATTCTGCGCTGCTGGGTTTTTCGACGGCCTGGTAACCGTCCTCTTCAAGCAGCACAGCCATGGAATCTGAATCCACGGTATTTTTTGCACATCCCAAAGAGGCTAAATAGAAGGTATTCTTTTTCATGGCCGGAAAGGAGTAACGGTTGGGGTCGGCGGCGTCGGTGTAATGGTTGGAGTCTGTGTAGGCTGCTGAGTATAGGTGGGCAGCATTGTGGCGGTTGGGAAAGCCGTCACCTGGGGAGTTGCCGTGGCCATAGTGTCTCCGGTGAAGTCCATGTTCATTACCTGGCCGCTGCCACCGAGGATGCCCAGATCCTGCTGGTTGTAATAAACCTGCACAGCCGCGGCATTGCCTGTGGTCAGGGTAATCCGGCTTGAACCGGTAAATGTATAAACGTTGCCAGGAATCGTCCTGCCGATAAAGACTTCCTTACCGTCAGAAATGATCTTAAGAAAAGCACGCTGGTAAGCAATTACGACAACTTGAATTGGTTTACTATCCACAGCGGATATGGTTGCCATTAGATCAACTGAAGGGGTGTTGACTGATTCTCCAGCGGTTGGAGAACCGGTTAATTGAGTTTCTGGAGTAAATTGCTCTGTTAATGCTTCCGGGGTATCCGTGCCTATCAATATTTCGGAGATGGAACCAGCGGTTGGTTCGATTCTTGATTGGGATGATCCAATTACCTGCAAGGCACCCCAAATGATTAATATGAACAAGACTGCAAATACACCGCCGCCAATCAAGAGATCAGGAGTCAAATAACGGCGCCAACCGGTAATAGGGGCGTTAAATTTTCTAATCTCAGGGTTTTTCTTTTTGGCAAGGTCTGCTTCCGCTTTTTCC
>PNNU01000456.1 GCA_013824385.1 Anaerolinea sp. | reverse complement strand
TCTCATCTCACCAACCAATGGATCTACCTGGGGACGTTGTTCTGCGGGTACATAGATGATGTCAGCATCACCCTGTTGGAGCATTGAGAAACGAGTACCAAATTCAGCAATGTCTTTGCGGATGACGGTCTTGATATTGGCGGGAGTACCCCAATAACCATCGAATCTGGTCATAATTGTTTCTTCACCAGGAGTCCACTTGGAAAGCTGGTAGGGGCCGGTACCATTGGCAATCGGGCTGAAAGGATCTTCAGCGGAGGTCATGCCATAGAAGTTCTGCCAAGTATCGCAGCTACCATCCCAACCACCATTTTCCTTAACCCATTCGCTGTCCATGATTGAACCCCAGCCATTGGCGAGGGTGGGCAGTAAAGGACCCCATGCGGTAGCAAGGGTCAGGGTAACGGTTCCAGCGGCATCGTCAGCAACAATTGCGGCCTTTACGGTTTCACAAGCGGCAACGAGTTTGGCGGGGTCATTGGCGATCAAAGTTTCGCGGCTATCAGCAGAGGCGCCTTCGTCAACAATCATGGTGATGTCGGCATTACCAACACCCAAGATAGGTTCAGAAAGCAGCCATTGAGGTGAAGAATTTCCACCCTGGAGGATGCCACGTTGCAGAGAGTAAGCAACATCAGAAGGAGTTAAATCGCCACCTTCGTGGAATTTGACACCTTCGCGAATCTTGAAGACCCAGGACTTGCCATCAGCAGAAACTCCACCATTATCAATGGTAGGAACTTCGGTTGCCAATTGGGGAAGGAACTTATCGGTGGCAACACCATCATAGAAGACCAAAGTTTCGTAGATGTTTTGGATGATCTCACCGCTGGAGGTGTCATAAGACAGAGCGGGGTCAAGAGTGTCAGTATCACCAGTGGTTACAGTGGTGAGAGTGTCAGGATTCTTGGCATCAGCAGACTTGGTCATCGGAGCGTAGTAATCCTGTGAGAAAAT
>PNNU01000455.1 GCA_013824385.1 Anaerolinea sp. | reverse complement strand
GGTCACTAGTGCGATGGCATCCGCTTGAACGGTTTTTGTAAGTTCATCCAAAAGGATGGAGAGTAATTCTTTACGATCCCGGGCTTCACGCATTGCCAGAGACAAAGTTGAAATGGCAGCGAGTTCCTTGATGCGTTGATTTTCAGCTTCAAAAAGACGGGCGTTCTCAAGCGCGACAGACACCTGCCCTGCCATTGAGACCAGCAACTGTTTGTGTTCTTCATCAAAAGCGTTTGTCTTGTGAGATTGCATAGAAATAGCGCCCAGAAGGTGATCACGTCCAACAAGCCAGGTTCCAAGCCACGAACCATTTTTGTCTTTTTCGTCATAAATGGCTACTTCTGGAAGTTTTTCAACACGTAATTCCTGTGTTATCAGGGTTTGACGCGTTTTCATTACCCAATTCATCAAACCCGTTTCCTTCATGGTTAATTGCTTATTGGTCAACTCAGGCAATTTATTACCTGTGGCATCAGCCATCAGTAATTCCATTTCATGAGTCTTGTGATCGTAGAGGGCGAGCAAGAAGGTATCCGGTTTAAAGAATTCAAGTATCTGTTCGTACAGGCGTTTGACCAGCACATTTGAATCCAATTCGTTGCTGGTAACCAGGGCTGTTTTGTAAAGTGCGCTCATCTCACGTGATGTGCGTTCTGTTTTCTCAAACAGATTTATACGCTCAATCGAAGAGGCAATATGGTTGGCAATCGTTTTTAATAGTTGTTCATCTTCTGAGGCAAAAGCATTAACCTGGCTGGCCTCAAGGTTTATGACCCCATATACTTCATCTGCAACGACAATTGGAACACACAACTCTGAACGCGTATCAATATCCACTTCAAAGTAATCGGGATCAACTGTAGTGTCGGGGACAAATTTAGAGATGCCATTCTTGGCAACCCAGCTGGTAATTCCTCGATCCATGCGGATGATGATTTGAGTTGAATCATTGTCATCAGAGTGATGAGAACGGTGACGGCAAAGGACCCCGTTTTTCTTGTCAAAGAACAT
>PNNU01000454.1 GCA_013824385.1 Anaerolinea sp. | reverse complement strand
GGAAAGAGAAATTTTCCGCCTTGACCGTTTGGTCTCCACTCGCTGCGCAGAAATGGTAGTTGATTTCTTCGCCGCCTTTGAAAGCCGGGAGCACAGCCTGCCAATGGACAAGGGTTTCGCCGGTTGAGGTCTTTACGGCATCCACGCGATGGAGTTGTGAACTTCCTGTTTCATACCACTCACACCACAAGGATTCAATCGCCGAGGCTGATCCAGTTTCAATATTTAAAGCAACCTGTCTGCCGCTAAAGGGGTCGCGGGGCGACCTTTCATAAGGTAACGGAATATAGGGATGCGTCTCTCCGTAAGGATCATGCCGCAAAAGAATCGTGTTCTGGGTAACTATAGTGGTCATGGCTATTTTCCTTGATTAATCGCATTGACTAAAATCACGTACATGGCATGCGACCAGGTGAGTGGCTTGGCGATGGGTCCCCATTTTTTTAACCAGGGAGCATAGTGTTCGGGATAAAGTGTATGCTCGCTGACTTGCTCAGCCAGCCAGCCGTTTTCATCCGCTTGCGATTCAATCCATTCACAAAGCGTCCGCGCTTTATCGAATTGGTTCACCGAAGTGTAATACCAACCCAACCAGGCAGATAAAAGGATCCATTCACCACCGCCGTAGTACACATCGGCAGTGTAACGATAGACGCCTCCACCTGTACGGTGCAGATCCTCTTCAATGGCTTTGATAGTGGATAAAGCTATTGGGGCTTGAGGTGATAACATCTGATAAGGCATGGAAACGCCGAGCAAACTGGCATCCACACCATCGTTGCCGATCAAGCGCGATTCTGAATCCGCACCAGAAGGGCAGAAATACTTAACCAATCGACCGTTTTTGACTGCATACTCCATGATGAATTTGCGGACGTCTTCCGCCAGATCGTTCACCGGCATATGTTTCAGGTCCAATTTGCCAGTATCGATCATTTCTCCCGCGGCATGAAAACCGGCGTACACGGTTGAGAGTGAATAGGTATGCAGGTATTCAGGATATTCTTCCCAGCAATCGTAGTTTGGAAGCTTCCAGACCAACTCGAGATAGCGGAGCGTGATCTCAATGGGTTCTTTAAGTTTTTGAAGAATACTATAATCT
>PNNU01000453.1 GCA_013824385.1 Anaerolinea sp. | reverse complement strand
GCGGAAGAATTCATTACCGTAATGGATCTGCCGGATGAGAGCCTCGCCGGAAGCAAGGTTGGTGTCAGCTTCCACCCACATGCCGCCTTGCAGTTCCAGTTGTCCACGCGCAGCCATCTGCTGAAGCGCAGCATATTGCTGAGGAAAATTGTTTTTTATATACTCAAACTGCCACGGTTGGCTGGCGCCGTAAACATACTCTGGATAGCGGGCAGCATTGGTCAGTTGATTGGCAAAGGTACGCTGGGCTTTGCGTTTTGTTTCACGGATTGGCCACAGCCAGGCGAGGTCAAGATGAGAATGACCTACCGCAGTGAAGGCTACTGACTCATCGGGTTTCCCTTCAAACAGCCCTTTTAGGGCGCTGCGTGCTTTTTCTACTGAATCTCCCCATGTCAAGTAACTCTCATCAAGCAGTTGTTCCAGCCTAGCTCGATCTGTGTTGTCAGTTGTTACAGAGAGCAATGAGGTTATGCACAAATAGTCATAATAATAGTCCAGCAGTTCGTCATCCACCACGCAAAGGTCAGCGTATTGGTAGATGCCCCAGCCAAACGGATAACCAAAATAGCCGTTATAACCTGCGTCAATGTAGAGCTGTATTTCCTGTTTGGCCGCAGCTTGTTGGGCTACCTCGATGACGGTTTTACCGACACCTGATTGCAGGCGGTCAATGTAACTCATCACTAACGTGATTGCACTTTGGGGTTCCGCGCCCTCATAAATGACGCCCTCGCCGCCAACATTAACATGGGCTATGACGTGCTTGCCAGCAGCGCTTGCGGGGATGGTTCCGCACATTTTGAACCAGGCACAATCGTAAACACCGCCCCAGATGGATTTACTGTGAATGGGTTGGTAGTTCAGATCATATTGACTACCAGCGGGGATCGGTTCGGCAGAAGGATGCACACCCACTTTGAGCGGTGCAACTTTGGTATAGATTGCCGAACGGATTTTTTTTAGCCGCTGCAGGTGTTTTTTTTCTTTTTTGATGAGCGTGATCGGTTCGATGGGGCATTACTCCTGGTCAAAATAGATGGGGTTGGAAATTGCACGAACATAATCCATGCCGAAGAGGTTGCGCGACACCAACAAATAGGCAAAACGCCACGATGTTGAAACCGGCAACTCTGCTTCCAGTT
>PNNU01000452.1 GCA_013824385.1 Anaerolinea sp. | reverse complement strand
TCTTCGAGGTAAACAAAACGGAATTTGAAGCCCGATTCCAACAGACGTTTTGGCATTACTTTTTGACCGTCCAGAACCAGTGTGCTCATTTCTCCCAATAGGAGTTTCAACGCAAATCCGGGCACGGGCATCCAGTAAGGACGCTTCATCACTTTGGCGAGCACCTTGCCGATCTCACTGTTGCTCATTGGGTTTGGTGAAGTGAGGTTGAAGACCCCATGTGCATCCGCTTTTTCGAGCAAGTAAAGGATGGCGGCTGCTTCATCTTTCAGATGGATCCATGAGTAGATTTGTTTGCCAGAACCTACCGGGCCGCCGACCATCAGCTTAAATGGCAGCATGAGTTGAGGTAAGACACCTTCCCCTTTTTGCAGCACAATCCCGGTGCGGATGATCACCCTTCTGACGCCCAATTCTTCAACGGCTTTCGTGGATGCTTCCCATTCAACCGCGAAGTTCGCCAGGTAATCATTGCCTGGGGGTGAATTTTCATCCTTTTCACCTGGCGTGGTTCCATAATATCCAAGCGCACTAGCCTGGATTAATACCTTGGGAGCTTGATTGCATAATTTGAGGGCGGCGACCAGTGCTTGCGCTGGTTCAAGGCGGCTCTTCAATAATTCCGCTTTTCGATCTTCTGTCCAGGCGCCTTTGCCAATGCTCTCGCCTGCCAAATTTACCACGGCATCCAGTCCATCAATAATGCGGCAGAGAGCATCTACATTTTTTCCATCCCACTGCTGCAACACGATATGTGCACCCGGTACAACAGATTGTTTAATATTGCGTGAGAGAACTACAACGTTATGACCTCTGGCGATGGCAGCTTCTGTAACCGCCCTGCCAATCAACCCTTTACCACCAATTATGACTATACGCATTTCATCCTCCAGTTTTTACCTTTTCAAGACTTGCGCTATAATCTATGCTAATTATATATGGATAAGCCTGTCCTTGTGTTGAATGCGAATTTTGAACCCATCAATGTGTGCGGTTTTCAGCGCGCAATGGGTCTCATGTTGTCTGAAAAGGCCACACTCATCCTTAACGGCCGCGGTACCATCAAAACCACTCACGCCGTATTCCCCATCCCCTCTGTCATTCGATTGCAGCATATGGTGCACCGACCCCATCCAAAAGTGAGTTTAAGTCGCCGTGAGATATTCAGGC
>PNNU01000451.1 GCA_013824385.1 Anaerolinea sp. | reverse complement strand
ATCAGACCGAGATTCCGTTCGTAATAATCCTGCGTGGCGATGCTGTATGGGTCGATGTCCACCTGTTCCTGGAAGAAGGTGTTCCAAAGATTGACCTTCTTTCCGTCGTCGCGTACGAACTCCATATACGGTCCGTTTTCTTTGCGCCTATACAATACATCCAGGTCCTTCTCAGTGGGCTCGCCGTTGGGCCAAAATTCATTCCAGTCGATGAACATGTCTTTATACGGAGAGGCGTCTCCATATTTCATGTAGTCTTTGAACTCCATGCATCTTATAGAAACATGGTTGAGCATAAAATCAGCCATCAGATAGTATTTTTCGCCCAGACGATCAATATCATCCCATGTGCCAAATTCAGGACTTACGCTATCGTAGTTGATCACGGCAAAACCCCTGTCTCCTGACGAGGGGAAGAACGGCAAAATGTGAATTCCGCCGAAAACGTCTTTAAAATAGCGATCCAACACATCATTTAGAGCACAAAGATCCTTTCCCACGGTGTTGGCGTAGGTGATTAGCATGGTCTTATTTTCAACTTTTTTCATTAGTGTTCTCCTGTTTTTAGTATTTTTTTCTTAGTGTAGGATGAACAGGTATTTGACAGCTTTCTTTTACGATTCAAACATTCGCGACAGAAATCAAGTTGGAAGCAACATGACCTTATGCAAAATCCATTAACACTCGATCGCGATAAAGCTGACTTTTCAGCTGACATGAGGAAATAAACCGCCTGCTATAAGGGGAAATATGCGGTTTTTAAAAATCAAAGGTAATGTACTCAATATAAATTTTTGTTTCGAAGAAGTTTTACGAAGAGATCAACCTTTTATGGAACCCAAAGTGATACCTTTGACGAAATACTTTTGAAAGAAGGGGTACGCAATGAGCAAAGGTAATACGGCTATGACGGCAATGGCCATTCGTACACTGACATTGGGAATGTCACTGGCTGATATCAAGGTACTTACATGGGATTGTAGGAATGCTGCTTTGTTCATCACGTCGTTCAGGTAGTTTTGAATACCGAAGAGGTCTGTTCTGGTGGTCAAAAAATAAATTCCGTTCGTCCAGTTGTTCCAGTAGCCGATCAGCGACATGAGACCGATCGATGCAATAATCGGCTTACTCAGGGGAATCACAATCTTTGTAAGGACCTGCACCTCGTTT
>PNNU01000450.1 GCA_013824385.1 Anaerolinea sp. | reverse complement strand
CACATTTGATCAAAGGAGTAATTGAAATGGCTGATATGGATAAAATTGTCGAACAGTTGAGCAAACTTACTGTTCTCGAAGCTGCTGAATTGGTAAAAGCCCTCGAAGAAAAATGGGGCGTTTCTGCCGCTGCACCTGTTGCAATGGTTGCCGCTGGTGGCCCTGCCGCCGCTGCTGAACCCGTAGAAGAGAAGACCGAATTCGATGTCGTCCTCAAGGACGCCGGCCCCAAGAAAATCGAAGTCATCAAAGTCATCCGCGCCTTGACCAACCTTGGTTTAGTTGAAGCCAAGACCATGGCCGAAACCGCTGGTGCCAAAGTCCTCTCCGCTGTTGGCAAAGAAGCTGCCGCCGATGCCAAGAAGAAACTCGAAGAAGCTGGCGGCGTCTGCGAACTCGCCTAGTTCAAAATATAAAATCGGAAATCTTCTTTTAGATTTCCGATTTTTGCACTAAAAATATAACCGCGGAGGACTTAGTCTTCCGCGGTTTGCTGTTAAAAAATTCCGGGAGTCTGCTTTTAGACTCCCGGAATCTGCTCTTCTCATAACCTTGACAAGGTCGCGAACTTTGCGTCCCCGAGCCGTGATTTTCGGCGAGAGGGATAGTTTGTCAAGGTTGAAATTCGGATCACCCCGCCACGGACTTGATCTGGCGGATCACCAACACTACTTTGCCCATGATACGCAGGCTCTTGGGGTCTTCCACATAAATCGGACCCATATTGGGGTTGGCAGGCTGCAAGCGGATGCGTTTGGCTTCTTTGTAGAAGTACTTGAGGGTGGTTTCGTCTTTGTCGTCCAACCACACGGCCACCATATCACCGTTGTTGGCAGTGGAAGTCTTTTTCATCACCACAATGTCGCCGTCGTTGACCATGGCGTCGATCATCGAGTCGCCATCCACTTCGAGGGCGAAGAGTTCACTCACATCGCGAGACGGAAGCAAGCTGCGCGCAATATCGACACTGGATTCGGCGTCGTAATAATTGAGATCAGAGGAAGGCATGGGCAATGGCGCACTTGCCACGATACGTCCCGCGATGGGGATGCTCACCAAATCGGAGAGAGCGTTGCCCGCATTTCGTAATACTTCAGCAACTTTACCAGTAAGGCTGGTTTCTTCTTTAACCGGCTGCACCACGCGTATGCTGCGGGAGATGCGATTCTCGCGTTCGATATAGCCCATTTCGAGCAGTTGATTTAAATAATAATCCACCAGAGAGGTCGATTTTACGCTGATGCTGTCACCAATTTGACGGATGGAAGGGGAATAGCCGTTGGCATCCTGAAATTTTGTCAGGAATTCCATGATCTTGCG
>PNNU01000449.1 GCA_013824385.1 Anaerolinea sp. | reverse complement strand
TCTTCATCCCCGTTCTGGCCGGGATCGGTTTTCAGCAGCTTCAAACCACATTCAAGTCAAAACAGAAGATCATTTTTACCTGCGCCGCATTTCTGCTGGTGCTTTTTGAGATTTATCCCGGCAGCTACAGCGGATACTTGTCGCAGCCGCAGCCCCGCCAGGTAGACTTGTGGCTGGCCTCTCAATCGGATGATGGCGCAGTCGTTCAAATGCCCTTTGGTGAAAACTCAAATCAAGCACAGGTTTATTTCACTCTCTTTCATCACAAACCCATCTTGGGCGGAGATTTCAACGCCAATCAACCCATACAATATCTAGAAATTCAACCCATACTCGAGCTTTTCCCTGATGAGCATTCGGTAGAGTTGTTGAAAGAACTCGATGTACATTACATCGTAGTGGATTCAGCCGCCTACCCCGATCTTGAGTTGTTCAAACAGAAGGTTACCGCGTTTGGCCTGGTGGAACTGACCAATCAAGAGTCGCAAATTGTGTATACTTTTTCTGCACCATGAAATTCATGGGTGAAAGCATGATCGGTTTTGTACAAAAACATCAAAAAGCAATCTTTCTGACCCTGCTTGCCTTGATCTCTGTAGGTGCAGGAGGGTATATCGCGGTTTGTACCAAATATGCCCCCTGGGGATTCAGCGACTCTGCTGCGTATCTCTCCGCGGCGCGGAATTTCGCGGCCGGCAAGGGGTTGGGCTTGCTCAACGCGGAGGGTAACTTTACACCGCTGTTGATTTTTGCCCCTTTCTATTCCGTCTTCTTGAGTCTATTTGTTTTATTCAAAGTCGACCTGGTTGAGACTGTCCGTGTTTTGAATATGATGTTCTTTACCATACTCATAGCCTCCAGCGGATGGCTGTTTTACAAGATCACCAAGTCTTTCTGGCTCGCTCTGTGTTTTATCGTGATGATTGCCACCAGCCCGGTGCTGGGCATCAGTTTCACCAGCATTATGTCAGAACCGCTGGCAATAGTGTTGGGCATCCCCGGCTTCTTGTTGTTTATCTATGCACTCAAACAAAACTCAAACAAGTGGCTGCTCCTCTCAGCCCTCTTGACGGGATTGAGCCTGCTCACGCGCTACGCGTTTGTAGCCTTCCCTGCAGCAGGGGTTTTGTGTGTGCTGCTGCTCTCAAACCAGCCTCTTCGAAAGCGCCTCTTCGCCACTCTAAAGTTCGGCATCGTGAGCTTCACTCCCATGCTGGTGTGGATCCTCGTGCAATTGTTCTCAAAATACAGCGTCGGCGCAAGAACCTATTCATTGGATTTCTCGCTCACTGAGAAGTTAACTCAATTTTCATCCCATTT
>PNNU01000448.1 GCA_013824385.1 Anaerolinea sp. | reverse complement strand
CAATTGCGTGGTGTATACAGGAACCCACGACAACGACACCACCTTGGGCTGGTATCGTCAGGCACCAGAGAAGGAACGTGATTTTTGCCGCCGCTATCTGGCCCGTTCCGGTGATGACATATCATGGGATATGATTCGCGCTGCATGGAGTTCCAAAGCTAATTACGCCATTGCTCCGCTGCAAGATCTACTCAATCTCGGCACTGAAGCGCGAATGAACTACCCCGGCAAACCTTCGGGCAACTGGGGATGGCGTTTTCTTTCAAGCAATTTATCTGAACCCCTTGCAAATCGGGTGAGAGAACAAAATATCCTCTACGGACGTATGTAGAAGATTCATCAGTTTTTTGTCTTCTTAACAACTCAAACAGGCTGAATGTCTTGTTTGGGTTGTTTTTGATTATTGGCTCTGGATGCCACAAAAATTCCAATCAGAATTAATATGCCACCGCCTATCTCAAATAAAGTTGGCTTTTCACGCAGTAAAAGAAAAGCCAGAATGACAGTTCCGATCGGTTCACCCAGCAGCGCAATGGATACAAACGCAGCAGAAAGTGACTTGAGAAAATAATTAAACGTCGAATGCCCAAGCAGTTGCGGCACGAGAGCGAGCAATATTATCCAAATCCAGGTGGCAAAGGAATAAGACGCCACGGGTATACCTGAAATTAACACCATGACCAATAAAACCAGGGCTGCGAACCCATACACTAAAAAAGTGTAAACAGGCAGTGATAAATTATGCCTCACCCTCCTGCCGATCATCAAATATCCACCTGAGAATAAAGCACCGGCAAGCGCCAAAAGGTTGCCTACATATCCCCGGCTTGAAAACATGTTGCTAAAAGGAACACATACCATTTGGCCGCTTGCAAAATGACAGGCGCTGTTTAACCCCACAATTACACTGCCAACCAGCGATATAACCAACCCCATGAATACTGCGGCACTGGTTTTTTCTTTGAGAAAAAATGGAGATAGCAGCGCCACCCATAAGGGGGCTGTAGCTACCAGCACCACTGAGCTGGCAACGCTGGTATATTCCAGTGAGGTGATCCAAGTGGCAAAGTGCAGCCCCAAGAATAACCCTGCCAGAATTAATAATCCAAATGTCCGTTTGGGAATGGCTTTGATTTCAGGCCAAGATCGCAAGATTACAAAAGGAGAGAGCAGCAATGTGGCAATGCTTAACCTACCTGCGGCAATCACCAAAGAGGGGGCTTGCACTTGAGCAAAACGGATAAAAATTGACGCTGTCGAGACTGCCAATATACCAAATAACAATCCGAGAAAGGGTGGAATTTTAATTGATGTTTTCATGCAAGATTTCCG
>PNNU01000447.1 GCA_013824385.1 Anaerolinea sp. | reverse complement strand
ACCGTGATTTCAACCATGCTCTCCATCCCCGCTGATAAAGTTCAATGCGTTTTAAGTGGCGACGTCCACTGCACCTACCTGATCACAGCCAAATCACTGGCGGAGGCATAATCATGGCAGATACAAGCACCCCCGGAACCAACCGTCCTGTCTGGGAAGCTGAAACCACACACCCTGAACTTTGCGATCAATTGCGTAAAGGTCTCAGCGAAGTAACCGACCCCGAACTCTCACTCAATATCATCCAATTGGGATTAGTGCGCAATGTTAAGATCACTGATGACGGCGCAATAGTAAAGATGATCCTGACCACTCCTTTCTGCCCATATGGCCCTGCCATGTTGGAATCTACACGCCAAAAAGCCGAACAAGTACTTGAACGCCCTGTCGGCATCGATTTCGGCATGGATAACTGGGATTTCGGTATGATGGAAGAAGGTCTTGGCGGCGAATGGGGTCTGTTTTAGAAGAACCATTTAATCAACTTTAATCCAACTTTTGGTGGGTTCTGAAATCCAAACTGCGCTTTTTCACAATTTGGACTAAAATCATTATATGATTCGTTCAGCCTATTTTGAACCCGACCAACCCGTCCAATTTTTAGATACGATTGAAGATTTTAAACCTAAAATGGATTCCAAAACCGGATTCATATGGGTTAGTCTTGAATCTGCCACTGATGACGAAATTAATCTTGTTCTAAAAGACATATTTAAATTCCATCCATTAACCATCGAGGATTGCATGAGCCTGGGCTACCAGGTAGCCAAAGTGGATGATTTTATCAGCTACCTGTTTATTATTGCACACGCAATTAAACCGGCGGCAGATCTTCACGAACTTGAAACCCTCGAATTAGATTTGTTCATTGGTAAAAACTTTTTGGTGACCTGCACCACTGAAGAAAGCATGTCGCCGGTAGAAAAAGTATGGGAAAGGGTCCACAAGGATTTTCGATTATCCAATTTTGGCACGGATTTCTTATGTCACGCGATTCTTGATGCACTTGTGGATGAATACATGCCTCTGATCGACCAAATGGATACCGAAGTTGAAATCCTTGAGGACAGCGTCCTTGAAAAACCTGAACCCAAAACACTTGAACGTCTACTGACCCTCAAACACAGTATCATGGAGTTGCGCCGGGTGATCTCACCACAGCGCGAAATGGTTAACCGCTTAACCCGTGATGAATATGCATTGATCGATCCCCAGAGCCGTTTTTATTTCAGAGATATCTATGATCATTTGGTAAGAATCCAGGACCTTTCAGATACGATCCGTGACATTGTTTCCGGTGCCATGGATATTTACCTGAATTCCACCAGTCTGCGCTTGAATGAAGTGATGAAGGCATTAACTATTGTTTCTACTATCTTTCTGCCCCTCTCA
>PNNU01000446.1 GCA_013824385.1 Anaerolinea sp. | reverse complement strand
GCAAGGTATGGAAAAATTCCTGATGAACCTGGCTGTTGAGACTGATTTCGCACAGGAATTGCTGAACAAGAATAACCAGCTTTGCATGCGATTGATGAGTCACTTTTTGGATGAGTGCGGCGACCTCATTGATATTATCAAGATAGGTGATGACCTTGGAACCCAGGAAAGCCTTATGATCTCGCCGCGCATGTATCGCCGGATGTTAAAACCCCTGCATGCTGAAATGATTGCCATGATCAAGCAAAAGACCAAAGCCAAGGTATTCTTCCACACCGATGGAGATGTGTTTGATCTGATTGAAGATTTCATCGAAATCGGCGTGGATGTTCTAAACCCCATTCAGACCTCTGCAGGAAAAATGTCTGATCTTGAAGGATTGAAGCAGCGCTACAACAAACGCATTGTCTTCTGCGGCGCCATCGATACCCAAAAAATTCTGCCTTACGGCACCCCTGAACAGGTGAGGCAGGAAGTCAAACGCGTGATCAACATCCTCGGAAAAGACGGCGGTTATATGCTGGCTACCGTGCATACCGTGATGAACGAAGTCCCCCCCGAAAACATTCTCGCCATGGTGGATGCGGTCGAAGAATTTGGGAGGTATTAAAAACCTTGACAAGGTTTCAAACCTTGTCAAGGTTGGGGCACAACCAGCCGGTCGCTTTATTGTGATTCAAAAAAACCTCCGCAGAATTCAATTCTGTGGAGGTTTTGCGTATTACTTGAAATTATTCTTTTTCGTAGGGTTCGCCGTCAGCAGCAGGGATGTGCCCTCTGCCAACCACACCTGCAAGCACTATAATGGTTGCCAGGTAAGGTACCATTCCCAGGAACTCGCTTGGGATTGGAACTTGTAACAATGATGCCTTTACGGACAAGGAATCAAAGAAACCAAAGAGCAAGCCAGCGCCCATTGAGCCTACCGGGGTATAGTTGCCGAAGATCATTGCTGCAAGACCAATAAAACCTCTACCTGCAGTCATCACTTCATCAAATCGGCCTGAAGACCCAAGTGAAAAATAAGTACCGGCAAAGCCAGCCATCATACCGCCCAAGATGACTGCCATATATCGCGTTTTAAACACATTGATACCCAATGTATCAGCCGCTTTCGGATGTTCACCAACGGCACGAACTCTCAATCCCCAGCGAGTTTTGAAAAGCATAAAGGTGAGGAAAAACACCAAAATGACCATCGCATAGACATAGATGTTGTGGTGAAAGAGGATGGGGCCGATAAATGGAATCTTGGAGAGTAAAGGAATTTCAACTTGCGGGAAAATTCCAGGTTCATTCAAGAATTGGTAATCAGTCTTCTGAAGAAATTTGGAAGATAGATATGAAGTTATACCGGTGGCAAAAATATTGATTACTGTACCTGAAATGATCTGGTTGATCTTGTATTTAATCGAAAGTACAGCATGGATTAATCCCATA
>PNNU01000445.1 GCA_013824385.1 Anaerolinea sp. | reverse complement strand
CATTTCATCCACATTAAGTGGCATATATAACGTGGCGGTACTGGCAGCAGAAGCCATGGAAAATATAGTCGTAAAAACTTTTGATCCTGGCAATTTAAGCCTGGGGACAGGCCTAATTGTTGAAGCAGCGGCTAAAATGGCTGATACTGGAAAATCCGTTGAAGAAATTCTCTTAAAGCTAAAGGACCTGGCCGAACGAACGTATACTTTTGCTGCTTTAGATACATTAAAATTTCTGCAGCGCAGCGGACGCATCTCTCGTTTTAAAGCTGGTTTTGGCAGTTTATTACAGATCAAACCAGTTCTGCAGATGAATGCAGGGAAGGTTGTAATGGAAGCCGCCCGTACCAGTAATGGTGCTATTCGGCACCTGCTTGAAACGCTTAAATCCCTTGGACCACTCGAATCCATTGCACTATTGCATACCAACGCCTCTGACAGAGTTGAAATGCTGCGCACCCAGGCTAAAGAAATGTGCGATCAAATTTCACAAGCCTATGCGATGGACGTGACTCCCGTCATTGGGTCTCATATCGGACCAGGTGCAGTGGGTTTTGTGGCTATAACAGCTTCATAAGCAAAGAAAAGAGCAAAAATGAATATGATCTCCATTTTCTTAACCGCTGGTGCGGTCATTTTTGGATTGATGTTATTGCTGTGGATGATCAGTCTTCTACTGCGTAATTCCAGTATTGTGGATGTTTTTTGGGGGTTTGGTTTTGTTTTATCAGCCTGGGTATATTATTTTCTGACGCCAGATGGCTTTATGGTTCGCAAATTTCTAGTTGCTGGTTTGGCCACTATCTGGGGATTGCGGCTAACCATTCATGTCTTGACCAGAAACTTGGGTAAACCTGAAGATTTTCGATACCAGAAGTGGCGAAATGAACATGGCAAGATATGGTGGATCAGAAGTCTTTTTCAGGTGTTTATTTTGCAAGGTTTCCTAATGTGGATCATCTCAACGCCGCTTCTTGCCGCGCAATATTCAAATTTACCGACCAAATTAACCCTGTTCGATTACGCAGGAATTTTTCTGTGGGTTATCGGATTCTATTTTGAAACTGTTGGTGATCTTCAACTGTCTGCATTCAGGAGTAATCCCAATAACAAAGGACACATTCTCAATACCGGAGTGTGGCATTATACACGTCATCCAAATTATTTTGGTGATTCAGCGCAATGGTGGGGTTATTACCTCCTGGCTGTCTCCGCAGGCGCCTGGTGGAGTATTTTCAGCCCGATCATCATGACAATCTTCTTGATCAAAGTATCCGGAGTGGCATTGCTTGAAAAAACCATGAGAGACACCAAGCCTGGTTACCGTGAATATATGGAAACCACCAACGCATTCATCCCCTGGTTTCCAAAGAAAACACATCCAAAAAAATAATTTCTCATAAATTTTAAACCGTCTGATTCAAGCCGGACGTTTCCTTTTTTTACCCAT
>PNNU01000444.1 GCA_013824385.1 Anaerolinea sp. | reverse complement strand
ATTAAATTTGGGTATTGACTTCTCTTAATATAATCTTTATAATGTAAGAGCTTTCAGTAAAGTTGTTACAAAGAAACGGATAATATGTCCAGTTCAAAAGCAACAATTTACAACGTGGCCAAAGAAGCAGGCGTCAGTATAGCGACTGTATCTCGTGTATTAAATTTCCCCTTACGTGTAAAACAAGAAACCCGAACCTCAGTGATGAACGCAATCGACGAACTGGGTTACGTGCCCAAGGCAGAATCCCGAGCCCGTGCTTTCATGGATACGAGAAGAATAGGTGTTTTAATCCCATTTTTTACTACACCCTCGTTTGTGCAAAGATTGCGTGGCATTGCCGAAATATTGAGCAAAAATGAATATGAGTTGGTCATTTACCCGGTGAATTCGCGCTTACAAGAAACCAGCTATTTGGAAACTCTACCACTTCGATCAACGCTGGATGGATTGATTATTGTGTCACAGGCTTTTGACAATACCATCGCGCAACGATTAATCAGTAACAACCTTGAAACAGTATTGATTGAATACTATAGTTCTTATTTTTCGACTGTTGAAATTGATGATGTGGCCGGCGGTTATATGGCTACTAAATATCTGATCAAAAAAGGATATAAAAAAATCGGGTTTATCGGCGGACAAATTAAACCTGAATTTGGACATAACCCTATTATTAAACGAATGGAAGGCTATCAAAAAGCCTTAACAGAAAATCATATTTCTTTGCCCGAAGATTTTATGTGTGAGTATGCTTTTGATCCAGGTATTGTTTTAAAAAACTTGATGAAACATGGGTTGCCCCTTGCTTTTTTTGCAGCAACCGATCTTCAAGCAATATCATTAATAAAGCAAGCCAGAATTCTTGGATTACGAGTGCCTCAAGACATTGCCATCATTGGATTTGATGATATCGACGTGGCGGATTCATTTGGGTTGACCACAGTACACCAACCATTGGATGAATCTGGAAAAATTGCCACGAATTTGCTTCTATCGCGCCTGACAGAATCTTCACAGCCCATTCAACATATAAGGTTGCCTTTGAAGGTTATTGAAAGGGAAACTGCTTAATGCTACTATGTGAATTATTAAAGGAGGTGTTTCGGAGGAATTAAATTGTTGGGTATTCAGTAATATCTTGTTATTTAGTTAACTTGTAAAAAGGAGAGAGAAATGACTAAGAAATTTCTACCCGTAATTAGTATGTTGATGGTTTTGGTGCTCATCCTGACTGCATGCGCTGCCAAACCAACCGAAGCCCCTGTTGCTACCGAAGCCCCTGTTGCTACAGCCGCTGCCACAGAAGCCCCTGTTGTAACTGAAGCTGCTGCCCCCGTTGAAGTTACTTTCTGGCATGCCTATGGTACCGGATCAGCTGAAGAATTAGCCTTGACAAAGAATCTTGAACAAGCTGCTATTGATATGCCTGAAATCAAGATCAATGTCTTGCAGGTTCCCTTCAATGATGTTTATACAAAATATAGAACTGATGTTGCTGCAGGCGGCGGACCAGACATGTTTATC
>PNNU01000443.1 GCA_013824385.1 Anaerolinea sp. | reverse complement strand
AAACCAGCAGCGTGCAGGTGCCAGGCTTTCACGTACAATTCTTGTGCATTCTTCGAACATCTCGTCCACTGTGTGCGCCTGAGCGATCTTCGAGGAGAGTGTGTTCAAAACTTGCAACTCACGAAATTTGGATTTTCCAAGTCGGGTGTAGTAGCTTAATTCAGTGATCTCACGCAAAATGATGGATACACCAATAACCTGGTCTTCTTTATACATTGGTGAAAATGAAGTTTCAAAGACACGTTCACCCTCAGAAATAAACACTGAATCCTGCTCAGTAAATTGTTTGCCGTTAAGTGCTTCTGCCAATTTATCAATCAACGGATTGAGTTGGGGAATATTACGAAAATCGTTTAGGTTACTATTAGCCGAGAATGTGACCCCAAAGGCTTTAAACAACAATTCCACAGCAGCAGGATTTATCGCTGTAATTTGGTATTGGTTGTCAATGGACCAAATACCATCCTGACTGTGGTAGATAATATCTTCAAAAACCTTGTTGTCTACGTCAATGAACATTCGAAATACGAGCCCAACCTTCTTTTGAAATAAGGCTTTTAGATAGATTTCGTGGTTTTATACATCACAATATATAAGGTACATATTCAAGAGAAAAAAAGCTGTAATTTTTATGTAAAAAAATGGGAAAGGTCATTTTTATTCATTCTTTATGTTTGATTTTTTGGTTTTTTTGTGAGATAATAACGAAAAGTGATGATGGAAACGAGTAGGTTTTACCTTTCTTACTTAAGCGAACCTGGAATTGGTGAGAGCCAGGCAGAAGAATGAAACTGAAAATCCTTCCGGAGCTGTGACCCGAACGCGGATTATCCGCCTGTAAGTGAACCGGTGCCTTCGACCGTTATTCTGAAGCAGGTTTGTCTTTTTGACGCACCTGACCGAGCGCTCACATTCGTGAGAAGCAGGGTGGTACCGCGGAATTTATTCCCGTCCCTGATTTGGGAGGGGATTTTTTTTATTCTTGGAGGCTTTATGTTTAAACCGGTTTCACCAAAGCTGGATGTGATCCAGATGGAAGAAAAAGTTTTGCAGCATTGGAAAAAACATGATGTCTTTCACCAAAGCATGAACCTGCGCAAAGGTGGACGAGAATATGTGTTTTTCGAAGGTCCTCCCACAGCCAATGGCAAACCAGGTGTTCATCATGTATTGGCGCGCGCCTTCAAGGATATTTTTCCGCGTTACAAGACCATGCAGGGCTACCACGTCTCACGTCGCGGCGGTTGGGATACACACGGCTTACCGGTTGAAATTGAAGTAGAAAAGAAACTCGGATTTAAAAATAAACGCGATATCGAGGAATATGGCATCGGCAAATTTAATGAACTTTGCCGTGAATCCGCTTTTACCTATATCCAGGATTGGGAAAAATTAACCGATCGCATCGGATATTGGGTGGATCTTGAAACTGCGTATATCACCTACAAGAATGAATACATCGAATCCATCTGGTCGATCTTGAAGAATTTCTGGGATCGGGATTTACTGTATCAAGGTTACAAGGTTGTACCTTACTGTCCGCGCTGCGGAACGCCGCTGTCTGACCATGAAGTGGCGCAAGGTTA
>PNNU01000442.1 GCA_013824385.1 Anaerolinea sp. | reverse complement strand
TGAAATGACCCAATCAATAAAGGGAAATCTAAAGAATGAAAAATAAAATACTGACAATTTTTATAGCAATTTCTGTGCTTGCATTGTTGTTGTCCTCTTGCACGGGCGGCACTTCCACTGCCACCAGTTGGGGAGGAGCGACGGTAACCGATGAAGCAGTCTATTTTGCCAATGGCACCACGGTTGTGGCATTGAGACCAGATAATGGCGCCAGCATCTGGACCTATCCAGAGAAAGTATCTGCCACAAGAAGTTTCCTGGCTGCTCCCGTTCTTGTGGGAGACCAATTATTACTGGCAGATACAGGTAATCTATTAACCAGCATTAATCGCAGTGATGGAGTAACTCAAAACTGGCAATTCGCTGGCGCAAAGGGAAAATACATTGATTCTCCGTTGGTGGTTGGAGAAACCATCGTTGCTCCTAATTCTGATAATTCGCTATATGCTTTGAACCTCAAAGGTACCAAGTTATGGGCATTTACTGCTGACCATTCTTTTTGGGCTCAACCGGTTAGCGATGGTAAATTAGTGTTTGCACCGAACATGGATCATTTCTTATATGCAGTTGACCTGGTCACTGGAAAACTAAAATGGAAAGCTGATCTCAGGTCTTCTTTGGTTGCACGGCCTACACTTGTTGACGGAGTTCTCTATCTTGGTAATCTCGATGGAGAGGTCTTTGCTGTTGACAGCGAAAAGGGCACTATTCTCTGGGACACAAAAGTTGCTGGCGGTGTTTGGGCTGCTCCGATTTTCGCTCAAGATCAGTTGTACTTTGGCGACCAAACTGGTGTGATCAACATTCTGAATGCAGCCACTGGCTCCGTAGTAAAAGCGGTTGCGGTTGAATCAGGTGTTTTGGGTGCCGGTGTTGTCATCAATGACGGCATTGTATTTGGCAAAGAAAATGGCGATATTACCACAATTGGTTTCGATGGTTCAAACCAGGGGAATCAAACCGTAGGTGATTCTATCTATTCAAACCTTTCAATCAATGGCAATTTATTTGTTGTAGTTGCCACAAAAGGTGCTAATCCCCTCGTTGCATTCGATACAGACGGCATACAGAGTTGGGTTTACACCACTTCCACCAAGAAATAAGGATGGCATAAACCATGTGGGATACCATTATTATCAAACCGTTTATTAACCTGCTGCTGTGGATCTACATGCTGGTAGGCAACTTTGGTGTTGCCATCATTTTGTTCACCACATTAACCAGAGTTATTTTGTACCCATTGACTGCAAAACAGATCAAGGGTGCCCAGGCTATGCAGGAACTGCAGAAGAACAAACGCTACCTGGATATTCAAGAAAAATATAAGGGCGATAAAGAGAAGTTGGCCCAGGAACAGATGAAGCTATATCAAGAGTTGAAGATCAATCCTCTTTCATCTTGTTTGCCAACGTTACTTCAGTTTCCGATCATTATCGGTCTCTACCAGGCCTTGATCCAGAGTATTGCTTCATCTCCATTGGACCTGTTAAAATTAACCAGGCATATCTATCCAGGTTTTCTAAAGATTCCAGAATTAATCCCTCTCAATACTCAGTTCTTGTGGATGGAATTGGGACAACCAGAACGTCTTTACATCCCTGGAATAAGTTTTGGTATTCCGATTTTGACCATCATCGTGGTGATTACAACCTTTATTTCATC
>PNNU01000441.1 GCA_013824385.1 Anaerolinea sp. | reverse complement strand
TATAGCGTAGCTGCAGGAGCCGGACGGCTCGATACCCAACGTACTCCTTTCCCCCTTCACGTTCTGTAACCTGAAATAGCAGATAGTCGAGTTCATTCCTGTCGTTAAACAGCAACTCAGTGCCATTAACTTCCAGATCATTTGGAATAGTCAGGCCATTTTTCACCTGCAACCAGGGAATTTTGTCGGTTAATTTGTCGATGATCTTTGCCATATGGTCCTCTTTTTGCCTCGTCGGCCCGCCAACGCTTTTATTGGTGAACTCACGAGGCAAGGGAGACTGGCGTTTTCGCCGATCTCCACAAGCCTTGGATTTATGATCTCACTGCACTTCTTGCCACCAGACCGCATCAACCACTTCATTTACATTAGGCTCAAAAACCACCACCTGTGGTGAGCGTTGACGTTCGGGAGCGGTTGCACGCTGAGGTGTGCTTTTTACAGTTGATCGCTCATCTGACGGTTGCCCGGTACTACTCTTTTCGGAAGTGTTCCAGGGTTTCAACCTGAGCAAGAGACTCATTTGGGCAATCAGTGCTGCAAATGCCGTGACGATGATGACGCCTGCCAGAAGGAAGATCATGAAGACCACTCCTAAAGCAGGTCCACGCAGTAAATCCATGAGTTGTGACATTTTGACCTCCAATCGTTGAAATAAAATCTGACGTTTCAAGAAATGACCTACGTTCATAAGACTCTCACCTAAAAAGGTAGAGTAACAAATCAAACAAGCTCACCAGGTAGTGCGCTGGTTTCAATTGTTTCCCTATCTCCTTGTTCGGTATCGTTCGATCAATTCACTGGCACCGGCCAAAGGACTGACCAATGACATCGGGTTGATCAGAACCTGCTGCAGCAACATAGCGAAATATCCGAGGGGGATCACCAGCCACAATGCCCACAGGATGATGGTCGTCACGTTGCCGCGGGTATTGGCAATGACGGAAGCAGCGCTTTCGGAAGTGCCGATCAGGGCTGCCCATTGATCCGCGGATAACTGGGCTGTGTAAGCCAGATACAACCTGCTGCCGATGACGGCTAATGCGTAAATCGTTATCCCTGACTTTACGTTCCACAACAAGGTATGCTCTTGCATACGCACCAGCAGGACGATGATCGAACCGGCCAGCCACATGGCTGCCCCAATCCAGGGTACCGGAGCGCCCATTCCCCATTGACTGATCACCCACAGACACGCCACGATCCCGGTGGTAATCTGAGCAGTATAGAGATCTGAAGATAACGATTCCCTTCCACCCCGACCAGGCCGGAAAGCTGCCCTGGATTGCACGCGTTGGTCAACAAACCGAATAATCAACGCTGCACAGAGAATACTCACCAGGGCAGCGCCCGACTCTCCAAGCCAATAGACCGTAGCCAGGACACCATTGAGCAAGTAAGTCGGTATTGCCACCAGAAAATCGCCAAAGACGACAAAGTAATCGGTCATAAAGCAATGCTTCCTTCTTACTCGTAATAATCATCTTTTGGACACCACAGGCTGATCACCAATAACAGGTAAACAACCGTCAGAACGGCCAAATAGAGTGTCAGAATAACCCCGGCTACAATCCATACGATCTGCACAATGACCTTCCTATGGCACCAGGGCCGGTAGTGTCACATAAACCTGAAGTTTTCCATCTGCGCTCAATTGCCTTGGTTGAGTTATAGGGATGCCCATAAATCGGGTTCCGGTCGTGACCACATTCAATCGCAAGTCAAAAGTCCCTGGATCAGCAAAGGGGACTTTTAATGCCTGACCGGTTGCTGTGCAGGTGCCACCGCCATCACAACCTC
>PNNU01000440.1 GCA_013824385.1 Anaerolinea sp. | reverse complement strand
ACCTGGGCGTTATCAACCTTAAAGAGCGGGAGCGAATTGATATCGCCGTAAGGTTTGAGGCCAACAACATTCATCCAGCCGGAAAAACTATCGTTGGTTTGCACCAGCACCCAATTATTGGTGATTTCCCGTCCGAGCAGGCTGACCACCGTTCCGACAGTGTAAGTGTCAACACGTTCGAATAATCTACCGGGTCCGGTTCGCAGGCTGTAATTATCCATGGTTACTTCAGCGCTGATCATCGCAACTTGTGCAGGGGTGGCGGTGGGTTCCGGGGTGGCAGTGGGCGGGATCGCTGTCGGCAGCGGAATTTCAGTGGCCACCACCGCTTCAGTCGGAAACGCTGCCATCGTGTTCGTGGGGATGAAAATGGGTGTTGGGGTGCTTGAGACTAATAATCCACAGCCGGTCAGGGTAAGAACCAGTATGACTGTAAGCGTGATTCCAATAATTTTTTTCATGTATACTCCTGAAATAAAGGGTGTGGATAATTTATCGACATTATTCTAAAACTTTTTATTACTTGAGTAGAGAACTAGTTTTTTTGCTTGTATGTTTATTATAACCATTGACTTCAAATTCTTCAAAAACGGAGGGTTTATTGATTCGGAGCATACAGGTACAATTAGGTGTTATTTAATTTACGAAGATTAAATCAATATTTTCTATTTGCAGAACACCTTGATTAACCTCCAAATGAGTTCATCGCAGAAAGGTGAGTGGATGTGAAAAAGATTGCGGTAGTACTTGCTTTTTGCCTTTTATTTTCTTATGGTTTTGTGGGATTAAAAAATCCTTCTGCTTCGGTTACCGCTAACAACGCAGAAATTAACTTTCCGACAAGCATCATTTTTTCGGTCAACCTTGATTCCGCAGAGAACATCGCCCGCGTGAAACTGCATTACGGTACTAACCGCGATACCTGCGGAACCGTCAGTGCCTTGGCCTATCCTGAATTTATCACCGGTTCAAGCGCCACTGCTCGCTGGGAGTGGGACATGCGCCAAAGTGGTGGTGAACCGCCTGGTACCAAGATTTGGTGGCAGTGGGAGTTGATCGACAACCAGGGCAATTCTGAAATGACAGATCGAAAAGAGATCCTCTGGCTGGATGATAGCCACGATTGGCAATTAATAGAAGATGGCTTGATTCGCTTTCATTATTATGAAAATAACGTCAACTATACTTTCACTCTAAAAAAAGCGGCAGTCGCTGCCTTGAACCATCTGCATGAAGATATTGGCATGCTTCCAGATCAACCTGTTGATCTTTATATCTACTCTTCCACTCAAGATATGCGCGATGCCGTTTTCTACGAACCTGGCTGGACCGGTGGGCTGGCCTACCCCGAGTACAACATTCTCATCATCGGTATTGAACCTGAGAACCTTGTCTGGGGCCAGAGCACTGAAGCGCATGAACTGACCCACGTGCTAGTGGGAGATTACACTTTTTCCTGCCTGGGCTCCACGCCAACCTGGTTGAGTGAAGGGCTGGCCGTTTATGGCGAGAGCGGACCCAGCAGCGATGAAACGGCTTTCTTTGACCAGAATGTAAAATCAGATTCCCTACTTTCATTCAATACCCTATCAGGTGGCTTTGCTGAAGATCCAAATATTGCCGATCTGTCATACAGTCAGTCTTACTACATGGTGAATTACCTGATCCAAACCTACGGCAAGGATAAAATGCTAGGTTTGTTGCAGGGCATCAAAGCAGGGGATGCGATGGACGATGCACTTCAAGCAGCTTATGGGTTTGATCTGTCAGGCTTTCAAAGTGAATGGCGCAGCTCATATGACTTACCTGCCATGCAAGACGCCGTGCAGG
>PNNU01000439.1 GCA_013824385.1 Anaerolinea sp. | reverse complement strand
TATCTCCCGCGACATCACCGAGCACAAACGAATTGAGAAAATCAGACAGGCACGATTCCGACTGTTGGAATCTTCCACTTCACAAACCCTCGATGAATTTCTTACAGCATCATTGGATGAAATTGAAACTTTAACCGGAAGCGCCATCGGTTTTTATCATTTTCTAGAATCAGACCAAAAAACACTTGTGTTACAAAGTTGGTCAACAAATACACTGATGAACATGTGTACAGCCACCGGAAAAGGCGGTCATTATAATGTTTCCGAAGCAGGAGTATGGGTAGATTGCATAAAAGAGCGTCGACCCATTATACACAATGATTATCTATCTCTGCCACACCGCAAAGGAATGCCAGAGGGTCATGCTCAAGTAAGTAGAGAAATTGTTGTACCGATCTTTAGAGGAACTCAGATTAAAGCAATTATCGGAGTTGGAAACAAAGAAACTGACTACAATGAAAGTGACATTGAGATTATCTCACAATTGGGTGATCTTTCATGGGATATTACCGAACATAAGTGGGATGAAGAAGAAATCAACAAACTCAATCAGGAACTTGAACAACGCGTTTTCGACCGCACAGCTCAACTGGAAGCTGCAAATAAGGAACTTGAAGCTTTTGCTTATTCCATCTCACACGACCTTAGAGCACCCTTGAGGCACATTGATGGTTTCATCGAGATGTTACAGAAAAGCGCTATTAACACTCTTGACGAAAAATCACTGAATTACATGGAGATAATTTCAGGGTCGGCAAAAAAAATGGGGATGCTTATTGATGACCTTCTATCCTTCTCACGTATGGGGCGAAGTGAAATATTTAGATCTGAGATTAACCTTGCTAGTCTGGTTCAGGATGTGATAAAGGAATTCGACCCTGATGTTGCGGAAAGGGATATTCGATGGAAAATTGCAACTCTGCCATTGATCACTTGTGATCAGGCCATGCTTCGCGTCGTTTTGGTCAACCTGATCTCGAACGCATTGAAGTTTACTCGTTCGAGAAAGATTACAAGAATCGAAATTGGATGTGAAAATGTAAATGTAAACGAAGTAGTTGTGTTTGTGCGTGATAACGGAGTTGGCTTTGACATGCAATATGTACATAAACTTTTTGGCGTTTTTCAACGCTTACATCGACAAGAAGATTTTGAAGGTACTGGAATCGGGCTTGCAAATATTCGTCGAATTATCAGCAGACACGGCGGCAAAACTTGGGCTGAAGGAAAGATTAATCATGGCGCCACTTTTTATTTCTCTCTCCCTACTACAAAATAGGAGTTTCCAATGAAAGTATTCAAACGCATCCTGATCGCAGAAGATGATCCAAATGATATAGAGATGACCGTAAACGCGCTCAGCGAGAATAATCTGGCAAATGAAATTTGTGTTGTACGTGATGGTGCCGAGGCATTGGACTATCTATATCACAGGGGAACTTTTTCGAAAAAAGCTGGTGGAAACCCGGCAGTCATCCTGCTTGACTTAAAAATGCCGAAGATAGATGGTATTGAAGTTCTCCGGAGAATCAAATCGGATAAAGATCTGCAAACGATACCTGTGGTTATCCTGACATCTTCCAGTGAATCCAGTGACCTTGAGACTTGCTATCACCTTGGCGCCAATGCCTATGTTGTGAAACCGGTTAAATTTGCGGATTTCGTTGAAGCAGTCAAGCAAATCGGTATGTTTTGGGCACTCATCAATGAAGTACCTCCGTCGACCGAAAAGAAAAAATGATCATGGATAATATCAAAATAAATCAAGCCATGAAGGAAAAAGAGATCAAAATTCTACATTTGGAAGATGATTCGGCAGATGCAAAACTTGTTTGTGCAATCTTGGAATCTGAAGGTGTTTTTTGTAATATGACGTGTGTCCAAACTTCTGCCGAATTCAGTAATGCTCTTCGTACAGGCCATTTTGATCTAGTCCTGGCAGACTACAAACTCCCTTCTTATGATGGATTGTCAGCATTA
>PNNU01000438.1 GCA_013824385.1 Anaerolinea sp. | reverse complement strand
CTTCTGCCAGTTTCTGCAGAAAAATGGCGCTGTTTCCGTGCGGTCCGCGTGGAGAACCGTTGAAAAGAGTTATGCTTTCTACGGGTGGGACTGCTATTCCGGTTGTAGCCTGTGGAGTGGAGGGCATGGCCAGCGGTTTGGCGGAGCGATCCACGATTCTGTCTGCCAGTTCGATCGCGGGGGTTTCACTGGTCAAACTGAAATACAGCCGGGATTTAAAGTTGAGGGCGGTCCGCTGAAAGAGCTGGGTAACAATCTTCAAATCCAACGCGTCGGTGGAAGGTTCTTTTTCGACGACCAGCCCAATGCGTGGATACTTCGTATAACGCTTCTGATGGTGCGCTTCAAATTGGTCGACGACCATGTAGGGGTGAATCAGGGGTAGATGCTTATCCATCGCCATTTTGAGCAGCTCGGAGGGATATCCCACCTTCATGGGTGCGGCCCACAAGAGGAAATCTGAATTGATGATAGCCTTATCCATCTCTTGCGAAGCGCTGTCTGACTGGCACTTGCCGGGAGTTTTCACCCAGCAACCCCAACATCCGGTGCAGTACTTTAACGGCAACTCACGCAGTTTGATGTGAGTGACCTGGTTTCCTTTTTCAGTGAGCAGCGCTTGAATTTGGTTAATGTATGTGTCAAAAACACTGTCTTGCGGATTTCCATTGAGAATGGTTATTTTCATAATTTTCCTTCTAATCTTGCGGCACTTGGCCTGATTGGATGCGTTGGATGACACTTTCAGCCCATTCCAGTGTGGCTTTCATGCTGATCATGCCGTTTTCAAGCGTCAGCAGCCAAAAAAAATGTTCACGGGGTGAGGTGATCTCTTGTTGATATGGGCCGAGAAGATCAGGCACCTGGTTATATCGGTCAAGGACCATACGCAGCAGCTCTGCAAACCCTTCAAATTTTGCGAGAATTTCTGAATCTGATAGTTGGCCTGCAAAAAACACCTGGATCAAAGAGGCACTGCGCGGCTCATCCATCGGAGGAGCGCCGACCAGCCATTTTCTCAATTCTGAGCGGCCCAGGTCTGTGATGTGATAGACCTTGCGGTCTGGCCTGTCTTCCTGAGGAACCTTTTCCATTTCCACCAACGAGCGCTCGGTCAGGTTTGAAAGAGTGCGGTAAATCTGGCTCTGATCCGCCGGCCAGAAGTGGCGCACTGAACTGTCAAAGATCTTTTTAAGATCATATCCGGTGTAGGGGTGATAATTCAAAAACCCTAAAATCGCAAACTCGAGAGACATTATAGTACTCCTCATATATAGGATATATCATATATAATAATAAACATATAATATCAACTTGTGGAAGTATTGTCAAGCATGATTCAGGCAACGTGATTTTGACATATAATAAATCCATGGCAGTTTCAATAATAAACACCAAGCTTTACATTCCTCCACTTCGGTCCAAATATGTCAGCCGTTTGAATCTGGTTGAGAAGCTAAATGATAGCCTCACATCGGGCAGCAAACTGACCATAATCTCGGCACCTGCCGGTTTTGGTAAGACCACCTTGGTCAGCGAATGGACATCTCAATGTGATCGGCCTGTCGCCTGGCTCTCATTGGATGAAAGTGACAATACCCCGACAAGTTTTCTCGCTTACTTGATTACCGCGCTGCAGACAATACAAGCGGGAATTGGCGAGACGATGTTAACTGCGCTCCAATCTCTTCAGGTTCCACCCATTGAACCGTTACTCATCGATTTACTCAATGAGATTTCATCCACACCAGATAGTATTATCTTAATCCTGGACGATTATCACCTGATCGATTCAAATGATGTTGACCAGGTTCTCGTTTTTCTCGTGGATCACCAACCCCAACAGATGCACCTGGTTATTGCCAGCCGCGAAGATCCACCTTTGGCTTTATCCCGCCTGCGGGTTAAAGGTCAATTGACCGAACTGCGTGCCAACGATCTGCGTTTCACTCCTTATGAAGCAGCTGATTTTTTGAATCGGGTCATGTCTTTGAACCTCGCTGCTGATGA
>PNNU01000437.1 GCA_013824385.1 Anaerolinea sp. | reverse complement strand
TGAGGTCCATGCCCTGACAAAATTTTCAAAAGAGGGGTTTGCCGGGATCAATTGCGGAGGATACTCAATAACAAACACATTGGGTTTTAAGGAGTTGGTAATCATAAACAAGAAGGGGAAAATCATTATCGCAGAACCCAAAAAGGCAAGAACATAGAGAGAAATATTCCGCGTTAAGTTTCGTGGTTTCTTCATAGATAAATTTCCTGTTATGAAATTTCGATTGGTTTGCGTAAGAACCGCATCTGAAGAAAACTCAAGGTAATGAGGATGAAAGCCATGATCATGGAAAGTGCAGCACCATATCCGAAGTCAAGAAAATCGAATGCCTGATGGTAAGCAAAACTCAACATAACCTCAGTCTGCTGGGCGGGTCCACCGCCGGTGATGAGGTATACAGAGAGGAAAACGTTGAATGAACCGATGAGAAGCATAACTAATGTAAATACGACGGTCGGGCTTATCAAGGGAAATGTCAAATTCCAAAACCGATCCCAGGCTGTTGCGCCATCAATGGTGGCAACCTCTTCAAGTTCATGCGGAATACTCTGAAGCGCAGCCAGGTAAATGACCATCGACCAGCCGATACCTTTCCAAATACCCAAAACCAGAATGGGAACAAATGCATAATGAACATCTGACAACCAGAATATAGGCGTTTTGACCAGATGAAAAACTTCGACAAGATAATAATTGACCACCCCCTCAGGGCTTTGAAATAAATAACGAATTAACAAAGCAACAATTACCCAGGAAGTAATAACGGGAATATAGAATATGGTTCTAAAAATCCCTTTCCCTTTCGGGATGGAATTAAGGAGTAAGGCAGCAAACATAGCCAGGATCATTTGCCCGGGAACCGTGACCAATGCATACAATATCGTGTTTTTTGCGGCAATCTTAAAAATTGGGTCGTCGAAGGCACGAAGGTAGTTGTCCAATCCAATAAATTGACTTACTTTTCCTGGCATGATCTCCCAATCGAAAAAACTCATCTGTAAACCCTTAACCAGCGGATACAGTTGAAAAATTAAAAATAATGCCAGGCCGGGCAATAAAAACAGATATGGGATGATCTTGCGCTGGGTTTTTAGGGACATGTGCATTTAAAGTACCTCTATTTGCACGGTATGATTGGGAGGGCTCCGATCGGAGCCCTCCCAATCTGCCTGGACACCGAGTTATTGGACGGGTATTAACAACTCGTCAAGCTTGGTTGCTGCTTCATCGAGAGCGGCTTGTGTTTCAACAGTGCCGTTCAGGATTGCATTGCCGACATTGGTTGTGATTTCTTCCATCTTACTCCACGCCGGGTGTGGCGTGCGGGCTTTTGCAGTCTTGAGTTGTTCTAGAAAAACTGCAAAATATGGGTGATTTTTAATCGCCTCAGAATCAATGGCGCTCTTTAGCACGGGAACCTGCCCCTGGCTGGCCCATTTTAGCTGAATTTCTTCAGAGAGCATAAAGCGCATGAATTCAGCTGCGGCCTCTTTTTTCTCGCTCTGCTGGAACATGACAATGTCTTCCCCACCAACTACAGAAATTGAACCACCAGCACCGGCGGGCATGAGAGCCAAACCGTATTCTAAATCTGGGAACTGTTGGTCGAAATAGGGGGGGAACCAGGGACCTTCCAGGATCATAGCCACTTTATTTTGCGAGAAAGCACCCCAGGTGTCAAAGCTTCCACCTTTCATTGATGGGTTAATATAACCTTTGTCAATGGAGTCTTTCAAGAAATTGTAAGCGGCCGCTGTGGCTTCGCTATTGAAAAAGCCGGTGGACTTTGTGATCTCAGGATCGGTTACATCACCGCCAAAACTCCAAATCCAGGGATTGGAAGCCCAGGCATAGGTTCCGCCATCAGCGAAGCAGTATGTGTCATCACCGAGAGCTTGGATTTTCTCGCAATCCGCCAAGAATTCATCGATCGTTACGGGGGCATTTTCGATGCCAGCGGCTGCGAAGACAGCCTTATTGTAGGCCATGACGCGGGTATTCGTATCAAGCGGCAATCCATAGTAATTGCCATTGAAGAAATTGGTTGACAAGGGGCCTGGCAGCATCTGATCAGCTAAAGCCTGAAAGTCGGGCAGTGTCTCATTCAATTTAGCCAAAGCACCCGTATCAGCTAATTCGGGAACCCAAATGATATCGATGCGGGCTAAATCCGGAGCTTCGCCGCCGGACATCGCAATCAACAGCTTGCGGCGGAATTGATCGTAGGGTACCACCAAAGCTTCAACGTTAATGTCTGGATGTAGGGCTTCAAATTCGGGGATCAGAGTTTCATCCAAGTATTTGGCTTCGACATCAGCATTGTAGCCATGCCAGAAGGTG
>PNNU01000436.1 GCA_013824385.1 Anaerolinea sp. | reverse complement strand
TCTGAAGTGGTGATCAAAGGCTTCCTAACCTTTGCAGGATTAGTTTCCATTTTCACCACCATCGGCATCGTTTATGAATTAGGCAAAGAATCACTGCTGTTTTTTAATCTTCCAGGCATCACGCTGGGAGGTTTTTTGACAGGGACGACCTGGCAACCCTCCGTTGGCAAATTCGGAGTGCTTCCTTTGGTAACTTCAACCATGATCACCAGCCTTGTGGCAATGGCAGTCGCCATCCCCCTGGGGTTGGGCGCGGCCATTTATCTCAGCGAATATGCCGCGGATAAAACCCGCAAGGTTCTAAAACCGATCCTAGAGATACTTGCAGGCATTCCCACTGTGGTGTACGGCTATTTTGCCCTGACCTTTATGACCCCGATTCTGAGAGGCATTTTTGGCCAGAATAACGTTGAAATCTATAATATGCTCTCAGCCGGTCTGGTGATGGGCATTATGATCTTGCCTTTGATCAGTTCCATGAGTGAAGATGCGCTGCACGCCGTTCCGCGGTCACTTCGCGATGCTGCCCTTGGGCTTGGCGCCACCAAATTTGAAACTTCGATTCAAATCATCTTGCCTGCGGCGTTGTCAGGAATTATTTCCGCCGTTATCCTCGGTATTTCAAGAGCGGTGGGTGAAACGATGATCGTTGCCATCGCCGCGGGTTCCGGGCCAAATTTCACCTTCAATCCCCTCAAAGCGGCTGAGACCATGACAGGCTACATCGCGCGTATCAGCGGTGGCGACCTGGGATACGATACAGCCGATTACAACAGCATCTTCGCCATCGGCTTGCTCTTGTTCCTCGTCACACTGGTATTGAATATGGTCAGCCGTAAAATATCAAGAAAATACCGCGAGGTGTATGAATGAAAAATCCGGTTAACCTGGTCAGTGCGACCACTTATGGCAAAGACCTGAATCTCGAACGCCGTCAAAAGAAAGCCTCGGTTTGGAAAGCACTTTTTCGATTTTCCACTCTGGTGGGTGTAATAGCGTTGACCATTCTGATTCTCTCAATTGTCAATCAAACCTTCGGCCTGGTAGCTACACAAGATAAGCATGATCGGGCAGAAATTATTTCCAAACCTGTTGAGCAGCTCTCTCAGACAGAATTGATCCAGATTATTGAGTCAAATCTTTCAAAGAACCGCGTTCGTACATTGGATCGCGAAAAACCGCTTCTCGAACGCTCCAGCCGTGATTTGCGTGCACTGGTTGAAACCGAAGTTTTTCAATCGCGTGTGGTGGATAGTTATCCTCTTTTGAAATCGATCTTTTCGCCTGGAGCATTCAGAACCAAAGTTGCCGCTCAATTTCCTGATGCGACCATCCAGTTTAAAAGCTGGTTTTCCATCAGCTTCATTGCCAACAGCATGTCCAACGTTCCAGAATTAGCAGGCGTACGGACTGCCCTCTTAGGCTCGCTATTCCTGATCTTGATTACCATTGTGGTTGCCTTTCCACTGGGGGTCAGCGCTGCCATTTATCTGGAAGAATATTCCAAACAGAACACTTGGCTCGGACGAGTCATTCAGACCAACATTGATAATCTGGCAGGCGTCCCTTCCATCATTTATGGCATCCTGGGGCTTTCCATCTTTGTGCGCGCATTTGAACCTCTCACCAGTGGTAAGTTCTTTGGCGTCGAAGGCGCCAACGGACGCACCATCCTCTCAGCCGGGTTGACCATGGCGCTGTTGGTGCTGCCTATTCTCATCACCAACGCACAAGAAGCCATCCGCGCCGTCCCCAATTCACTTAGGCAGGCCAGCTACGGATTAGGCGCCACACAATGGCAAACCATCTGGCACCATGTGCTGCCCTACTCGCTTCCCGGTATCCTGACCGGCACCATCCTGGCGATTTCACGCGCATTAGGTGAAACGGCACCTCTGATCATTGTTGGAGCGGCCACCTATATCACCAAAGATCCCACTGGATTGTTTTCAAATTTCACTGCAATTCCAATTCAAATTTATAATTGGACTACACGTCCGCAAGTGGAATTTCGTAACATTGCCGCAGTGGCTATATTAGTTCTTATGATTATGCTATTATCTATGAACGCTGTTGCCATATTATGGCGTAACAAGATTCAGAATAAACACTAAGGTTGGTAATTAATGACTGATCAAACAAGCAAACAATGGGCAATTGAAACACAAGACCTTGACATCTTTTATGGTGATTTTCGTGCGGTCAAAAACGTAAACTTGAAGATTGAACCTAAAAGGATCACCTCTATTATCGGTCCTTCAGGTTGTGGAAAAAGCACCGTCTTGCGTAGTTTTAATCGCATGAACGATTTCATCCCGGGCGCCCACGTGACCGGCGAGGTTCTTTTTCAGGGGCAGAACATCTACGATCAAAGAATTGATCCGGTTCAAGTTCGGCAGCGTATCGGAATGGTTTTTCAAAAACCGAACC
>PNNU01000435.1 GCA_013824385.1 Anaerolinea sp. | reverse complement strand
AGTTCAAGATTGTATTCCGACAGGCTCTCCATGGCCTGGATCAAGTTGCAGAAACAATCAAAATTCGCATGATAGATAGCGCCGGTATAGATGATCTTGAGCTTGCCATTTTCGGCGGGCCACTGCGTATAAATTTCTTTAGTTAGCTCATCCATGTCGCATGGGTTGCGTATCAGGCTGGGGGTCACTCCATAGCGGCGTTGATATTCTGTGCAGATAAATTCGTTGGGCCCAATGATCCCGGTGGAGTGTTTGAAAATAAAGGGAGCGACCAGTTTTGCGAACAGTCGGTAATTGCCTGTCCATTGAAAGACGTAATCATCAAAAATGTAGGCGAAAAATGGTATGTGGGCCATCCTGCTGGCCAGAAAACCTGCCGGGATATCTGCCAGATCGCCGGTGCAGGCAACAATGGCTGTGGTATGCTCGCGGTGCACAATTTTTAAGATGTTACGCGTCCGCGCGACAATGCGGATGAATATATTCATTACGCTGCGGACGCGCCACAGCCCAAAGCGGCTTGGGCTTTTGAGTACAGACTCTAGCGGTAAAGGATATGTAACTGCCCGTAAAATGAATGGTTGATCCGTCCTTTGTTTTTCCCGCTGATAGGGTGTGGAGGAAATTAAGTAGTATTCATTCGAATCAATGTTCGAAAGAATCCGGTAAAGCACCACGGCTTGCCCGGAGGGGGAGGGCGGTAAAACGTGGGAGATGAGAGCGAATTTCATCGCTTCACGGAAAACCACCTTTGCAATCTTGCGTAAATTCCGGATTTTATTCTTTGGAAACAGTATTGGACTAAGAAAATAGTAGTTAATTCAGAGAGATGGAGTCGATTTTCAGGCAAAGCCGCATTCTTCTGGATTGTTTTTATTGCCCAAAAAGCCCCAAAGGGTTCGTGGAGTACTTCATCATACTGATCTGTCTGGTGAAAATCGTTGCATACAAGTAACTCCCAATCTCCATTAAAATCTTCTGGTTTCCATCCTGAACGATGGCTTTGCCAGAAACCACCCTGCATACCCCATCTATCAGCTTTCGATTCGTCATCATAACTTTGTTCATACATTCCTGAGGGGGTAAAAATAACGACTTGCTTTCGTGCAATCCGTTCAGCCTGATTGATAAACTTGAAACCGGCTTCTTTTTTAAAATGCTCGATAACATCAAGCGCAAAAACTGTATCAACAGATTTGTCTGGAAAAAATGGCAATACCTGATCCCATGTACCATTCAAAATAACCATGTGCGAGGAAAAAGCGCTGCTTTCCTTAAGCCTGTCGATGTAAGGCTTAAATGGCTCGACGATGACATGTGTAGATGGAATAAAAAATGTTTGCGGTCGAATACCTGCGCCGACATCCACAACAGATTCAACTGGGATAATACTCTCCAGCGCCTTGGGTATGAATTCTTCTTTTGAACACAAAGTGATAGGCATTTTTATCTCCAAAATAGCAAATATGTTTAACGGTTTTGTGTGATAAGATCGGTTTTCCACGTAAGCATGGGCATCACTACACCTGAATAACCGCCAAAGTAGTCACCTCGAACTTCCGCCGAATCGACCACATTAAATCGCACAATATTATTTTCTCGGAAGCAATCCTTATAATTATTTGCGCAAATAATTATGCTTGCGTCATAAATGCCGGGAGCTAATAAGTTTCCGGGAATTTGACAAATACTGCGGAATAACCCTTGCGGTCTCGGCTTATTATGCCAAGAAGCTTCATGATTACTAATAGAACTAAAAACTATGTTTCCTTGATCATCAAACAATATTAAGGTAGTGGTTAACTTCGTATTTTCCTGAAGATTCCAGTAATCAACTTGAATTTCAAACGACTGATTTGATGACACATCTGACATAACAAGCCCCTTTGAATTGACAACAGCCACTCGAACTAGGCGCGCATATTCGTTGTGAGGCGCCTTGTCATCTCGCCAGACGCGTTCTGCCAAAATCCCAAGTCCAGTGCTCAAATACGATGTGATTACTTTGTAAGAAACATCATCTAAAGAAACATGGCCTGCATCTAGGAGTATTGCCCGTTCACACAATGTTGTAACGGCGCTCATATTGTGACTTACAAATAGCACTGTGCGTCCTTGCTTCGCCACATTTCCCATCTTCCCCAAAGACTTTTTTTGAAATCCTACATCCCCCACCGCCAGCACTTCATCCACCACCAAAATTTCCGGTTCCAAATGCGCGGCCACGGCAAAAGCCAGGCGCACGTACATCCCGCTGGAGTAATGTTTTACCGGGGTATCCAGAAATTTATCGATCTCAGCGAACGCTACGATCTCATCGAATTTTCGCATGATCTCCTGGCGGCTCATGCCCAGGATGGCACCGTTAAGGAAAATATTATCGCGTCCGGTCAGTTCAGGGTGGAAGCCGGTGCCTACCTCCAGCAGGGACCCCACCCGACCAAATAGTTCCACCCGCCCGCGCGTCGGCTTGGTGATGCGCGAAAGTACTTTGAGCAGCGTACTCTTCCCGGCCCCGTTGCGGCCAATGATGCCC
>PNNU01000434.1 GCA_013824385.1 Anaerolinea sp. | reverse complement strand
TACAATAATGAGGTTGCTACTCTCCAGTGTTTTGAATGTATTGTTCAAAATATTTTAAACATCGCTGTTCGTCTGGCTGGGATTGCTGTTTTTATTTTTATAATTATTGGTGGATTTCAATACCTAACTGCCGGAGGTGATCCGAAAAAAGCCGAATCAGCCAAAAATACCTTAACTTATGCTATTTTAGGCTTGGCTTTGCTAATTTTAGCCTGGTTTATCCTCAAATTTATTTCCATCTTTACCGGTTTGCCTGAAATTCTTGAATTTAAAATTCCTGTCGCTGATTAAAATGAAAAAAATCCTGCCCGTAATTTTTCCGTTTTTGCTTCTTTCTTTCTTTATCTTCCCTTCCTCTGCTCAAGCCCAAGTGTGTGGCGTATCTGAGGCTGTGGGTTGGGAAAGAAGAACCTCCTGGCCTGATGATTGTGACAACAAAAATTGTAACCGGACTCAATATCTAACTCCTTATTGTGCTCAGTCATTTGAGGTCCAAGCCACCATTGAGGTGGACAAAAATGATTGTCAGTATGAATGCGACGGCAAATGGTGGACGGAAAAACCGTGGAATGCGTCAGTTTCTATTGATGTTTCCGACACCAAAGTTCCTTTTGCAGGCAAGAAAAAGGAGGGGATTGATTCCGATATTCACGAGGACGAAATAAAGTATCTAGCGGACTATTTTGAAGGCACTCATGAATATTATCGAGACTATACAAACAAACTAGGACCTCTTATCTACCATGGCGTTGATAAAACCTTTTTGACTAACTTTCAGGGTGTCTTGCGTAAATTGGCTCCATACGAATATCAAAATCAGCTTAAAAAACAGACAGTGGAAAGGGCAATCGCCTCCAATGAAGGACAAATTGAATATGGGCAAATTCATGATTATAAGCTTCATTATCTTGGTCGATTGTGTTGGGATGCACCATTCTGGTTGGAATTCGTGGCAGAAATTGTCAGAAGGATTGCAGATAGACTCCACATTGACTTCGACCCTCATAAAATCGCACACTATTGTATTTTTGATATTAATCCCACTGATAAAACCCTGATTACCATTGTTAGACTTACACTCAGATGGTGGCACTTGACTCCTATTGGACACATCTTAAAAATTCCCCATTTGGATGAACCAGAAGTAGAAGGGCTTTTATCCGAATTAAAGAATCACGAGCCCCCCTCACCAGACGAAGAAGATTATGTGGAAAAATGGAATGCCTGGAAAGAGTCCAATGATAGAAAGTGGTTCAAACTTTGGCAAGTGGCGCCAATGGTCAGCCGAGAAGATACGCTGGGATATATTCATCCTGATCCCCAGCTGCGACCGCATCCAGGAGAAGAATGGATTGGCCCAGATACGGCGTCGATTCGAGTGCCTCATCTTGCCCGTTTATTTGAGACCAGTCGCTGGATTCAACAAATTTTACTTCCTTTAGACCCAAATTTGGAGCGAACTTCGGATCAAGAATTATTAGCCAAAGCTAATTTAACGAATAGCTCAAAAGTATTGGGTAGTTCAAATGAAAATTCTTGCGGAACCAATGGTCAAACCTTGGGAGAAAAAACTGTTCTGGCTCAGGATGGTAATTCCTTATCAATTGATTTTTACATCTCTCTCAAAAAAAAAGGAGGGCAAGGAGACACTGGGTATCCGTATGACCTTTGCTGGTTAATTAGACCTCATGCTACTGGCGATTGCAACTATGCGGAGTGGGGCTACCGTATCGATCCTTATGGGTTTCATGAACCTAGATTGGATGGTGAAAAGTATTGGTGGAATCGAAATCCAATCATCACTTGCAGTATCGGATCGGCACATCCTATTGAGATAAATGCCTATCCTGGAGATACGGTTTGCGCCACGCTTGTAATTACAGGGGGGCAGTGCGAAGGACCATGCTGTGACCCTGATCCTCGTCCAGGTCTAACTAGGACTGCTTGTTGTCAAATCTTCGCGTGCGGGGCGTCTTCTTGTGACGGCCCTTCCGACATCCCCTTTTGCCTTCAACCGTCAGTGCCTGAAAGCCCAAAATGTGTTGAGCCGGCGATTACTGACACCAATCCTAATGATAAAATTTGCCCAAAAATAATCAACGGAACAATAAATGCAGTACAGGAAATCGAAAATCCGTATTGCGAGGAGTGTGCGAACGAAACTTGTCTCACTAATCCCAACTGCTGTGGAACTTTTTCGGTCGACGTTTATCGACAAATGGAAGTTAAAACCGAGCTTCCCTATTTAACTGAGATTTGGCATCATTCAACTGATCCTCTTCAAGGATTTTTCAATATTCTCCGACCGGCGGAAATTGCCCAATTTGACGATACTCCGGCAAAAAGCGAGATTAAGTATAAGTGTGAGAGTTGTAGTGGTTCCGGATGTAAAAATTGTAGGGCAATTCCAGAAATAGGCGATTTCTATTATTTTTATTTGGGCGGAGTTCAATTGGCGAAAGAATGGGTGATTGATACTTTAACACCATATGTTGAGTAAACTTGAAAATATTGACAAGAAGTGTTATTGTTTAATT
>PNNU01000433.1 GCA_013824385.1 Anaerolinea sp. | reverse complement strand
CCATTTCGATGGAATTTAGCATCAAACGCATGGCATCCACGGCAGCTTGATCTGCCTGGGTTTTATCGCCGCGACCCATGTGTCTGCCGGCTGCCAGTGCAGCTGCTTCAGTCACTCTTACCAGATCAAGTGCCAGGTTTTTAGTTGGTGAAGTGTTGATCATGGAATCCTTTGCTAAAAACGGAAGATTATTAACGTATTAACAGGATTAAGTAATAACCCAATATCGCAGCCCATAATGAAGAATCGATCCGATCGAAAAAACCACCGTGGCCAGGTAACAAATTGCTGGAATCTTTGATGTTAAATTGTCGCTTGATCATGCTTTCACCAAAATCGCCCAACGGAGCAACGATCGAGATGGCAAAGCCAAGAATTAATCCGTGAATGGGGAGTACTGCTATACAGCCGATATGCCACAAGGCCGCCAAACCCCAACCACCCAGACCGCCGACAATGATGCCGCCGATATAGCCTTCCCATGATTTCTTGGGGCTAACAACAGTCAGAATTTTGTGTTTTCCAAATAAGCGTCCAAAGATATAAGCACCAGAATCTGCCAACGAGATAATGGGGAAGACCAGCATGACCCAATATAGTCCTTGTTCGAGAAAACGGACAGATATGGCATAACTGCCCAGAAAACCCAGGTAGAGGGCTCCAAAGACCGTTAGAGCCAGGTTGGAGGCTGCCCTGTCGTTGCCGCGTTGTTGTTGCAGGACGTGCATGAACATCGAGAAAAGCAGCAACCCACCAAGCCAGATCTCAAAATATTGCAGACCCCATAAATAGCGCATAATCACGGCGCTGGTGGAAAAGACAAGCAGTACGATCAGGGAAGGTGCGTAATCGCCTTTGTGAAAAATAGCCCAGAATTCCCAGGCAGCTACACCCAGGATTAATGTAACGAATACAACAAAAGCAATGCCGCCTTGAATGGCGAAAAAAGCGGTAACGGGCACGAAAATATCCGCTACGAGTAATCGTGTGCGAAATGACTTGTCGGTCGAAACGGGGGTTGATTTAGCGTTTGCCAAACCGTCTTTTACGCTGTCCATATGCGTCAATCGCCTTTTGATATTCTTCCTTATTGAAATCCGGCCACAAGGTGGCAGTGGCATACCATTCTGAATAGGCAGACTGCCAGATTAGAAAATTGCTAAGACGCATTTCACCCGAAGTGCGGATAATCAGATCAGGATCAGGAGAACATTGAGTATACATATTCTGACTCACCAACTCTTCGGTTACCTGTTCGGAGGTGGTACCAGCTTTGACGATCTCCTGGATGGCGTGCACGATTTCGTCGCGACCGCCATAGTTCCATGCGACATTCAGAACCAAACGGTCATTGTGTGCGGTTAATTGAACAGCGTGTTCCACCTTGGCGCGCACTCGTTTTGGCATGGCTTCCAGCCGTCCAATGTGGCAGATTCTTACACCTTCAGCGTTTAACTCATTTAATTCACGGTCAATCACCGTTTCGAGGATGGTCATTAAGCCGTTGACTTCTTCTTTCGGCCGCCCCCAGTTTTCAGTTGAAAAAGCGTAAATTGTTAAATGCTTCACGCCAAACTCAACACTGGTCTTAATGATCTGCCGAAGATTCTCAGTGCCGGCTTTGTGACCTTCAAAACGGGGTAACCCCCGTGATTCAGCCCAGCGTCCATTGCCATCCATAATGATGGCAACATGATCAGGGATTCTTTTTTGAGTTTCGCTCATTCTTTTTCCATGGAATTAGACTTCCATGATCTCTTTTTCTTTCTTGTGGCCGATCACATCCACTTCATTTATCATGTGGTCGGTTAATTTTTGAATTTCTTCTTCACCCAACTTTAAATCGTCTTCTGAGATCATTTTTTCTTTTTCAAATTCTTTTAAGTCTTTGATGATATCCCTGCGAACATTACGAATGGCAACACGAGCTTCTTCAAGGCGTGAGTGGACCACTTTAACCAGGTCTCGGCGGCGGTCTTCTGTTAGCGGGGGCAGGTTCAATCGAATAGCTTTACCATCATTGTTTGGTGTCAGGCCTAAATCAGAAGCTAAAATGGATTTCTCAATGGTTTTCAAAGAGGTCGGGTCAAAGGGTTTAATCATGATGGCGCGAGCTTCAGGAATGGAAATGGAAGCCAGTTGCATGAGGGGGGTTGGCATCCCATAATAATCAATGGGAAGTTTTTCAACCAACGCGGGGGTAGCGCGGCCTGTTCTGATGCCGGTCAAATCTTCTTCAAGGGAAGTTAATGCTCCCTTCATGTGATGTTCGGCATTTTTTACGGTCTCTTTGATCATTGGATCCTCCAAAAAGAAGAATGTCGATTTTTTGCTACTGAACTGATTAAGGATACCTTAAAAAGCTAAAAAAATCCATCACATGGATGGGAATGGTCAAAATGTTCTACAAGTACCTATTGATTTCCAATTATGGCTAAAAGTAGTTCTTGACAATCAAGAACGAAAGTTCTATAATAAAAATAGAACAAAATATCTAAATGAGTTGGCGCATAACTTGCATATTAAGGAGCAGAGAATAATGGAGACAGA
>PNNU01000432.1 GCA_013824385.1 Anaerolinea sp. | reverse complement strand
TTTTTTGGAGAATAAAAAATCCTGCAAAGGCCTTTCGGCGTTGCAGGAGATTTTAGTATTTGAATACTACCATAAACTATTGATTGATGTCAATAGGGAATAGGCCCTAAAATAGGGAGTGCAGGACGGAATTTTTTTTGCTTTCCGTCAATGAATAAAATAGGGGAGACTGGGCATTCATTTATCCTGAGAAATATTTGAGAGGAGTTTTTCGACTTCATTAATAAAAGATGGAATGTGAGAAAAGATTGATTTTGCTTGGTCTTCACTGTAAAGATGAGTTGACTCATTCCTATCTTTCAAAAAGTCAAACCAAATTTCCGGATTATCAATGATTCCTAAATCTGCAGCAACGCGGAAAGAGTCCCTTGGACTTACCACTTCAAGTCCTTTGTATTTTGCATATTCTTGAACGGTTTTCCATACAAGTTCGAATGTAAATTCAAATCTTTGGATGACACCATCTCGGTCTAAATCATTCGTTGCCTCATTTACCCCTTCTTTTAGCCGGTCAAGGGCAGAATTTAAGTCAGACAATTTAATCGGTTCGTTCATAGATTAATTATACTACTTAATGATACTTGTTTGAATTTTTCAGTTACATTTGAAAAATCAACGAGATCAACTTTGTAAGGAAGATCAGATTCTTGAAAATCCTGATCTATAGAAATATATGCCTTAGAAGGTAAAGGGCTTGGGCCCATGATGCCTAAATCAATATCACTATATTTACGATTGGTGTTTGTTGCCCGAGATCCAAATATAAAGGTTTTATATGATTTATCCGGAATATGTATTCGAATGATTTTTTTTAAGAAATTGATGGTTTTTTGATCAAGCATTGGTTAATTATACCATAAAGTAAAAATTACTTCCGTCGATAAGAATTACGCATTTTGGTATTGATTTCAAATTGTGATAGTGCCCTCTTTGAGGTATCGTAGGCTCTTTTTATCCATGGTCCAGCCGTTAATGAGGAAGTATTTTGTCTTCGATTTTGCTTCGATTGGTATATCGTATTTCATATTTTCCGGTTCATCAAAAGTGTCTTGAAGAAGCAAGTACAATTCTTTTACAGAATAAACCTTCTTATTTTTTCCAATATAGGAAATCTCTTTTTTTTCAAAATCTATTTTAAAATCGTCTTTAATCATTTTATGCAATGGCATCGGCTATTTGATTAACTGCAAGCGAGAAATTTGTATTGGTAATTGTCCCGAAGGCCTCGTATGGTAAATATTTTGGAGCTGTAGATGATTTGCGAACACGGATGGTGATTCCAAGATCTCCTGTCCAGACGTATTGCACTGAAACTGTACTGGTTGCCGCTGTGGTTAACATGATTACATTACTTGGATTGGCCGTTTCAAAGATTGTACATCTTGAGTCAACTACGACATTGGTTAATTGGACTGTTACGGTGACTGCAGGAACAAAGCTTGTACCATCATTGGCGGTATAAGCGCTTAGTCCGCCAAGGCTATTTAGACCGGAAATCACCCATCCGCGCGTTAGGGCCTCATTTCTTATTGTTTTGAAACTATTTGGGGAACCAAGGGATACTCCCTGTATGGGGATACCAAACTCTGCTCTTCCCGCGGTTGCCACCTTGTCCCAGTTGTCAGCCGAGTCAAGTGTGGCTTCCGCCATTTTTGCATTAAAGTGGTCATAGAGTTGCTGAAGAGTGCGCTTAACACTGCTTATGGTTCCTGCTTGAACCAGCCAGTAAAATCTTTTTTCGGACGCAGAAACTAATGTTGAAGATCCTCCACCTGTTCTGTTTATAGCTTCTGTTCCCAAAAATGCTGTTGAGTTTCTAAGCTTAAGTATTATAGTAGCATCAGTTCCGATGGCGCCGGTTCCTTCTATGATTTCTTCTATAGTTCCTGAAGCACCAGACGTACCACCTGTTAGAACATTCCCTGCTGCAAAGGCGTTTCCTGTGATATTTGTTACCTTGATTATTGAATGGGATTGAGCGTCGGATAGGGATTCCACGAAGACAACCTTGTCTGTTCCATCAGAAACTGCCGTTGCTTCATCTGTTCCGGGGTCCTTGAAAGTGTCGGTAAGCATTGCGACGTTTTGGGTAACCGGTTGGTCGATAGTGGCTGAAGAAACAAAAGGAAGATATGCGTACTTATAGACTTTGAATGCGTTTGGGGTATGTGTCGTGGTTGTTATTGTCGTTGCGCCGCTTGGTTCATACAGGGCTCGTAGATAGGTTGAGGATACTGCTCCGCTTGAGTTGGTGTCGTTTTGGTTGGCAATGGCCGCGGAGGGAGCACTTTCGGTGATTTTTACCCTTGCGTTTTCAATCGCAGTACCGCCAGGGGTCTTGACACTCCAGGTGACAATAAATCTCTCATTAACATCCCCATTTGCATTGCCATCAAAAGCAATTTCTGTTTGGTCGGTAACACTAATCCTTCCTCCGGCGCCACCGCTCACATTGTCCAAGTTAAACACCTGCGCTGAGTCTGTTACCGTGACGTAAGGCTTATTGGCCGCGGTATTGGGGAAAGGTTCACCAGTAACGGTAATCGTGGTTGCTCCGCCGGT
>PNNU01000431.1 GCA_013824385.1 Anaerolinea sp. | reverse complement strand
CCAACCCCAAACCGGTTCCTGCCTCTGTTAACCCTTGGGCTTTTACCTGGACAAAAGAATCAAATATCCTTTTTACATCTTCAGGTTTTATACCGATACCAGTATCTTCAATTTCAAAACGCAAAAGAACTCTTTCATTGGAGAATTGTTTTGTTACTTCGACTTTATAGGTTATGCCCCCGTGTCGGGTGAATTTAATGGCATTTCCAATTAGGTTAATCATCACTTGACGCAGTTTTCCGGCATCAACAATAATTAGTCTCGGCAAATCAGTGGATTGTATCTTGGTAAGGGATAATCCCTTCTCAATCGCTTTTACATACATCAATGACTGAATTTCAGACAAGAATTGGAACAAATCAACCATCGCCGGTTCAAGCACGACTCGTCCTGATTCAATTTTTGAAATATCCAAAATATTATTGATCAGATTTAATAAGTGCTCTCCGCTGCGGGTAATAATTTCCAAATTCTCGCGTTGTTCCATTGTCACATCCGAAGAGTTTTTCAAAATGCGCGAAAAACCGAGAATTGCGTTTAACGGTGTGCGTAACTCGTGGCTCATATTTGCCAGAAAAACACTTTTTGCCTTATTGGCCGCCTCTGCTTGTTCTTTGGCATCTTTTGCCCTTTTATTTGCTCTGTGAGCTGCCTCAACAACGATTGAAATCATGGTGCTGGTTAGAAAAAAAACGATCATTCCCAGCCAATCGGCGGAGCCTTTAATAAAAGGGGTTGTACCAAATAGTGGCCATAAGTAATAAATGGACACACATGATAGAAATGCAGCCAATAACCCTGATAATAGTCCGCCAAATAATGAAGCGCCCATCACTGCCGGATAAAAAGTAAGCCAGGCTAGAGATGCTCCAAGAGATTGAAGCGGCCAAAGTCTTAATCCGGCGGCGAGTGAAATAAATAATACCGACGCAATAATGGATTTTAATAGTTGCAAAAGACTAATTGTTTTCTTCATAAGAATTTCTGCTCCCCTAATCCCTAATCGAAATCTCGGTTGTTCAAAAGTTCGAACAATTAAGGTTCAAACTTCATCCTGCTATAACCCTTTTACCAATTTAGAAATTATTTGCTTGATGTAAAAACAAGCGTCTGCAATGTTTTTAATTCCACCATTAATGATATTGCACAAATTTAATACAATCGATTAATTAGTAAAATTATTAATCATAATTTGATAATACTTCGATATTTACACAAATTCAAATGAGAATTTTTTTAATATTGGCATGTTTGCAATGCCCAATCGGGGATTGGTGGTTCCATTAGATATCTTAATCAAACCATAATAATAGTGGGGGTTCGAAAATTTGCTAATCACACCATCATTTTTACCAATACCCTCCTGCATAAGGGTTGTCTATTTATAAAAAGGACTAAAATAAACATGTCAAAATAAAACTACAGGAGACCCCTAATGTCTGACCCCAGGCTCGTCAAATACGCGGATGTACTCGTTAACTATTCGGTAAAAACCCAACCCGGTGACTGGGTTCACATCCTGGCTGGACGGTTGAGCACCCCCCTCGTGCGCGAGATCGTCGATCAGGTGGTCAAGGCTGGCGCACACCCAACCTATGCCCTCACCTCGGACGAAATCACCGACGCCTTATTCAAGAACGCCACCCCCGAACAGTTGAACTGGTGTGCCCCCACTGACCTGTTGATGATCAAGCAGGCAAATGCCGCCATTTTCATCGCCGCCCCCGAAAACTCCCGCGCCCTCAATGCTGTGGATCCCGTCCTGCAGCAGGCTCGCCAGAAAGCTTACAAAAAATGGTATGAGGTTTATATGAAGCGTTCCGCAGATCGCAGCCTGCGCTGGACCATGGCCAACTACCCCACACCCTCCCTCGCCCAGGATGCCGACATGAGCCTGTCAGATTACGAAGATTTCGTCTTCAAAGCTACCTTTGTGGACCAACCCGACCCGGTCAAAGCCTGGAAGAAAGTCCACGACGACCAACAGAAACTGGTGGATTATCTGGTGGGCAAGAAGGAGTTCCGCATCAAGGGCGCCAATGCAGATATTGTGATGAGCATCGAAGGCCGCGCCTTCATTAACTCGGATGGCGATCAGAACATGCCCAGCGGAGAGGTCTTCACCAGCCCGGTCGAAAACTCGGCCACAGGATGGGTCAATTTCACCTTCCCCGCCGTCCACCTGGGCCGCGAAGTTGAAGGTGCGCGCATGGAGTTCAAGAATGGCAAAGCGGTCAAAGCCAGCGCCGCCAAGAATGAAGATTTCCTCAACAAAATGCTTGATGTGGATAAAGGCTCACGCACTCTGGGTGAACTCGGCCTGGGCACCAACTACGGAATTGACCGCTTTACCAAAGATATCCTCTTTGATGAGAAGATCGGCGGTTCATTCCACCTGGCAGTCGGTGCCGGCTTTGAAGAATGCGGCGGCAAGAATGTTAGCAGCCTGCACTGGGATTTCATCTGCGATGCCCGTCAAGACACCGAGATGTTTGCCGATGGTAAACTAATTTATCAAAACGGAAAATTTATTATCTGATTTATAAACGGAGAACCCATGAAACCTGCATTACTGGTCAT
>PNNU01000430.1 GCA_013824385.1 Anaerolinea sp. | reverse complement strand
AATATAATCCATTCTATGACAAATGTTGGTAAATTATATATCGTAGCCACTCCAATTGGCAACCCGCGTGACATCACCCTGCGGGCATTGGATATTCTCAAAGAAGTTGACGGAGTCATTTGCGAAGAACGGCGGGAAGGCAGCACGCTTCTGAAAAGGCTGGATTTGCCGGAGCGTGATTTGATCACGCTCAATGAGCACAATGAGGCTGAGGCAACTGCCGACCTGGTCATTCGCATGTTCAAGGGGGAAAGCTTTGCTCTGATTTCGGACGCCGGCACACCGGTTTTTGCTGATCCGGGCGCTTATTTGATCCAGGAAGCCAGCTTGAGCGGACTGCAGGTGGTACCCATTCCGGGACCCTCATCGCTGATGGCGATGCTCTCGATCCTCGACTTCAAGCTGGGCAAATTCGTTTTTGGCGGATTTCTCTCACGAGTTCCCGACCAGCGCCGCCAGGAATTGACCCGCCTGCGGGGGCTGCGTCTGCCGGTGGTGCTGATGGACACGCCTTACCGGTTGGCAGCCCTGCTGGACGATGTGGAAAAAACCTTTGGCAAAGGCCAGCGGCTGACGCTTGGCTTTGACCTGACCCAGGAATCAGAGTTGGTCGTGCGCGGCACGCCGGCAGAGGTCAAAAAAGCCATCGGGCCGCGCAAAGGCGAGTTCATGCTGGTCGTGCATGGGCCGCCAGGTTAAAAATATTAAACACTGGACTTGTATTCGGGGTGGTGACAATACCATTAATCACAAGTAAAAATGGTTGATACCTGTTTTGTTTACCAGAGAAGAGGATCAATAGAATGAAACCCGAGCCAAAGGTTATCAATGCAGATGCAGGGGAAAAAGAATATGTTCAGCTTTTGGGTGGCTCACCCGAGAGTATATCGATGCGATCGGGTAAGGTTGTACTTCAGCCGGGTAAGACTGTTGGAAAACACAGCACTAAGAGCAATGAAGAGCTGCTTATATTGTTGGAGGGCGAGGGGTCGTTTATGCTAAACGACGGCAAACATCTGGAAATGAAGGTCGGTTCGGTCTTATATTGTCCGCCTGATACCGAGCATGATGTCAAAAACACGGGTTCGACCCCGCTGCAGTATATCTATGTAGTGGCAAAGGCAAATTGACACGATCAATCCTACGCTAGTGCCAACCTGGTTAACCGGTGCGAATGTCCTATCAACAGCAAAGACAATAACTGTACCTCCAGAAATTGAATTCCATTGCGCCAGATTACGATAACTGCTTCTATGACAAGCTCATTGAATGAAACAGGTTACTAAGTCGAATTGCCTGGTTATACGGAGTATTTGTAGTATATCCAAATTGAGCTATTGATGATGCCGGCTTTTTCGTCATCGACTGAAAAGGAGGTCTGCAGTGAAACCTGAGACCACAGAAGATATCCTGGAACTTATGAATGGTTATGTCATTGCAGCCGTTTTGGGCACTGCCATGGAATTGGGCATTTTTTGGTTACTTGCTGATAAACCTTTATCGGCACCAGAGCTAGCCCAATACTTGAACATCCCTCTGAACCGCTGCCATTATTGGTTACAGATATTATGCAATCTTGGCCTGTTGGAGGATAACGGCGAAAGCTACGTCCCCTCCACCATTGCCCGGGAAGCGATACTGAACGTGCAGAGTCAAGACACCTGGGCTTTTCAGGCGCGTGAAGATCGAGATCTGTCTTTGTATGTAAGAGAGCTAGCGTTGAATATCAGCAAGCCCATGTCAGCCTGGCAGGCATGTAATCTGACGCCAGCCGACTATTTCCAACAGATTGAGGAAGATCCCAGCTACATGGCACGCTTTACGCGCAAGCTATACCAAATTCACAGTTCATTCGCAGAACAACTGGCAAACATGCTTGATTTACAGGGAGTCAAACGGTTGCTGGACCTGGGTGGCGGCTCAGGAGTCGTGTCATTTGCTCTGCTCCGCAAACGCGACGAGCTGACCTCTGTTGTAGTGGACGTTGAAAGCGTCTGCGAGGTTGGAAGAGTGATTGCCTTGGAAAACAAGCTCGAGAAGCGGATTACCTACCTGACTGCTGATATTTTAAAAGACGACCTGCCCACTGGATTTGATATGGTGATGCTCTGTGATGTGGGCTCTTTCAGCTAGATCCTGTTCCGCAGAATTCCGTTCCGCTTTACTTAAATAAGTCATTACATATTCTTGTTACTGTAGCACAAAATTTGTTTTACAATCGTTTTGCGTTAATCGAAAGGTTGGGGGTGGTCTTCATGAAACGTAAAAGTAAATTATTGTTTTCAAATTTTAAGCTCGAGAATTGGGAAAATCTGATTCTTTTTGCAGTATTCAGTTTCTATTTGTCTCAATTCGGTTTCATCGTCGGGAAAGGCAGTTTTCCTCGAGAATATGGGGAAGATTACCTAGCATTTTGGAGCGCTGGAAAAATTGCCGATGAAAAAGGATATTCGGAAATATATGATCTCAATAACCTGAGGAGCATTCAAATACAGGAGCTTAAGGCATTGGGTTTCCTTGTAAAAATAGATGATCTTTCAATTCCGATAGTACCTGCACCTTACTTCTCTTTTTTTGTTCCCCC
>PNNU01000429.1 GCA_013824385.1 Anaerolinea sp. | reverse complement strand
ACACGGCGCTGCTGAAGGCCGTCTGCAAAACGCATTTGCAAGGGTTCAGGATCAAGATTCATGAAGGCGGCGTAATTGTTGAGCATGCCGCGCCCTTGAACTGTGGATGGAAGATCATCCACCAAGCCATTTTCGAGGGCAAAAATATACAACTCACGGATCTTGATCTGGCGTTCTACATCGTATCGAGAAAGACCTAAATCTTCGCGCTGCTGCTGTAGGTCCGCGCCAATGGATTTAAAAATTGCCGTGGAAGCTTTGTTGGAAGACTCAATATCTACAAGAGAGGTTTGAACCGGTTGATGGATATTTGCATTTTTCCTGGTCAGGAGTTTGGAAGCAAAATCAAGCAGGCTTTTATGAGATTGATCAGGAGCGGCATCAGTCACTGGTTCACTTGACTTTGGAAGCTCTTCAAGGGGACGAACCGGCTCAAAAATTTCAAGAGGATTAATCCCGAGGTAAGAGGCGTACAAGCGCATGAAACCGCGCAACTGCGCCTGGGACGAGATGGCTCCCATGCGGTCTTCTTCAATAGCCTGAAGAAATTGAAGACGAATATTGGTCTCCTGGGCTGCCTGCTCAAGAGATAATTTCTTTTCTTCACGTTTGTTTTGTAATAATTGACCGGGCGAAATCGCCATAGTTTTTCACTTTTTTTTAGAAAAGACCGGCAGCCAGCCATGAGGCTGAACAGGCCGGTCTTTTTGATCGTCTGGTGCGGAATTACTATTCTGCAGCGGCTTCAGGTGCTTGTTCAGCAGCGGCTTCTTCAACTACGAGTGCTTCAACAACAACATCTTCAACAACAACTGTTTCAGCCACGAGTGCTTCAACTACAGGTTCAGCAGCTTTTTCCACTTTGGCTTTGGCTTTGCCGCCATCCTTGAGGGTGGATTCACCTTCACGGGAAACGACAACTTTGACTTTCGGGTTGAGGTCAATAGTCAAACGCACGGTGGCATGATGTTCGCCAAGGTTACGAATAGGTTCTGATTCGATCTGATGGCGTTCGATCTTGGTGCCCATTTTCTGGTTCAAGGCATCAGCAACCATCTGTGAAGTGATGGAACCATACAGTTTGCCAGTTTCACCGGCTTTGGTGACGAATAAGAGTTCAACACCTTCCAACTGTTCGGCCAGTCCACTCATTTCGTTGTTCAGAGCGGCGCGCATTACTGCGGCTTTGGAGCGGATGCGCTCCACGGTGGATAAGGCACCCGGTGTGGCCAAGACAGCCAGCCCTTGAGGGAGCAGGAAATTGCGGCCAAAACCATCAGCGACTTTCTTGACATCGCCGGCATGACCCAGTTTGTAAACATCTTTGATCAATAATACTTTCATTTTCAAGCCCTTTCGAAATAGATTCACGCGAAGGGTACAACGCGCGTCAGTGAAAAATTTTACCCTAAGCAGGGAGTTTGGTCAATGCACTTCGTGCATGGTATGCACTTCGTGCACGATGTACATAAGGAGTAACTAATCATTTACCTTAGTGCCGGGAGTATTTATTGAGCTTTTTTCTTGCGTTTGACAGCCCGTGTTCCTGTCTTGATATTTTTGTAGAGGTCGTTGATCTTGCCAACCACATCGTTTGTCAGGTCAAGCGGATTTGCCACCTGAGTATCCAAATCGACCACAGGCAGATTATCATCCACAACCACTTGTGTCACCGGTAGTTGAGAAGAAACCTGTTTTACGACTGGCTGCTGCACTGCAGGTTTTTGAATCTTAACCGGTGTATTTTTGACCGGTGGAGGGGTGACAGGTGTTTTGCGTACAAACCAGAAGGGACTTGAAGCGGCGATCTTTTGATTCACCCGATCTTCATCCAGAACTTCAATATCAAAAGGCGTATTCACAATCATCTGCGGTCTGCGTTTGAAAGAGGTTAACATGCCTGTCACGCTTACCCATTTGTCTTTATACTCCTGTGGATTAATACCTGTTGTCTGCATCAGGCTTAAAGCCTCGTCCCATAAAACCACCGTGAAACACTTGATTTTCCAGTTGCCAAAATTGAAGAACACATGAGGCACATTGTCACGAGACATGCCGCTGAATATTTCCTCGATACGTCCTACCACGGTAACGATCTCTCCCAACCGGGGAGCAAACAGATATTTCTTCTGCGCGTCCAACACAATGGTACGTTCCGGTTCTACATTACCGGCATCTGTATCGACGTTGAAGAAATCCAGACTCAGTCCGTTTAAAAATTCTTCGAGTCTGGGCACTTGATGGACGTCCATCATGCAAATCTGGCGAAACTGACGCACATCCCGATTCAGGGCGGCAATGGTTTCCATCTCTTGCAGCAGCGGAGATTGCCACGGGTGTTCAAAATCCGCATGGCGGAAGAGCAGGCCTTCGCCGCCAGTTTCATAGGTGTACCAAAACTTCTTATCAATCGCGAGCGCTTTCAAAGCCAGATAGATCACAATGCTTGAAAACCGATCGGTGGTCAGGTCAAAGATGGTTTCATCCCTGCCTGGATGTTGAAAATGGGGGTTGCCAATTTCGCAGGATTGTTTCTGTTTCATTTCAGGCACATTCATGCCATCATAATCCACCAGTACCAATTT
>PNNU01000428.1 GCA_013824385.1 Anaerolinea sp. | reverse complement strand
TGAGTATTCCCCCTGCTTCCGGCGAACTAGCTGAGATTCCCTTCTCGTTCATTTCATTTTCTGCTTCCCAAAGTGCCTGAGCCAGACGACTTCGAAACTCACCGTGCAAATGAGAGAAGGCATGATAAACCTTCATTAATTCAGGATCCACTGCAGGAAGACCAATGGTTGTATAAGCCTCTGTTCCGAGTGTCCCCGCAATGCTCAGAATTTCTGGTCCTTCAGGTAAAAACTCACCATGCATCCAACCTAATACTTTGGAAGGTGGATAGCCTAATAGATCACAAAAGGCTATGAAATCTTCCTCACCCGCCTGGGATCGGCTCCATCGTTTGTACGCTCTGTTAAACCAGGCCGGAAAGTTGGACATGTGGCTTTACTTTTCAAGGATTACGATGTGGAATATGAAAAATATGTTCGCCTCTAATCATATAATATTTTCTTCAATCTGACAACGAATCCCCCTTCATTTCATCAGATCATCTTGACCGTGCCTGATCCTCCTGTTTATCATGGACCGGGCTTGTTTCAAAAGGATCGCACAATCCTAATTGGCCCGCCATCGCCATCATCTGGTCACGGCTATCTGTGCCAAATTTCTTTTTCAAAGCACTTATATGTAATCGAATGGTCGCTTCGGTTAACCCTAGTTTTAGCGCAATTTGATCTGGCGTATATGCCCTTGCCAGTAGTTGTAAAACACTCATTTGCCGCTCTGATAAGGCCGGCGCTTTTCTTTTTGGTTTAGGTGGCTGACCCGCGAGAACAATCAAGCCATTAACCTGCACTTCTGGGCAATCATCCAAAGCGTAACCAGGCACATTCCTGCCATCCCGGATGATCTTTACCAAATCCTGAACATCTTCGACCACATTTTGGTAAAGAACAGATCCTTCATCATTGATAACCACAATGGATGGCATCGAAGAAATCCTCCCCTATGTTGACCTGAAATAATGGCACATAACGCATAAATCCCCCCTGAACAAGCATGCATCTATCCAGAGAGGACCTTGTGGTTGATTGTATAAGTGGGAGTTGGTCATTCTAGAGTCGTATGCGCAAGTGAGGTAACAGTAGAAAATTTGAGGGTTTATATTAGAACATCTGTTCAGTAAAATTATAGGCGAGATTATCTTATTGTGCAAGTAGAAGAAGGAAAAATCTATATATCAATTTCGATAGGTATCAGGGTGCTTAACCCTATCGAAATTAATAGATTGAGGTAGCCCAGCCTGGGTGTTATCCTACTCGTAACTCTTTTGGAAAGGATCGCCAATGAACAGAAGCTTACTGACAAAATCAGTCAAAATGCAGAATACCAGGCTTGTCTCGCAGCTTGAAACTATTCAAGAAGACTTAACCCGCTTATTCGGGTATGTATCTCAGCTCTCGGATTTATCACTTGAACAGTTGGAAACCCTTGATATTGAAGATCAAGTAGACGAGATCCACAGCAATTTGAGACGATTTGAAGCTCGCTGCATGGCAAACAGGGTAATGACAAATGAAGATGAGTTTGCACAGATGGCAAGCGATGTGACTGAGATACCGTCACCAAAATCAACTGGCGATTGGAACACCGTGCGACGCGAAGCTAAACGCGCTAATAAACTGGCCAGCCAATTGACTGACTCAATCAGAAAAATTCGCACGGGCTTAGGCGAAAATCAAGATGCCGGCGTAATCCCAGAAGATATCCTTCAGATCAAACAAGCTTTTGGAAATACTGTCAACGATTTCGGGTCGGATGATCTGCTGGTGCATGGATAAAGTACAAAACTCTATTTTTTAGGAGTATCGTTGGATGGAAGTAAGAACTCACCGGACAAAATTACCACATAACGTCATCATCAAAGCACCAGGGTTATTGCCGATGTTGTATACCCCGCGTGAAATTTGTGAAGAACTGGATATTGCTGAAAGCACATTGCGGGATTGGTTACAGATAGATGTTCCCCACCAAAGAGACAACCGCAACAGGATCTGGATCAACGGGGAAGAGTTTGCCAGATGGGTAAACAACCAACGTAAACCTAAAGTGACCAATAAGCTAAATGAAGATGAAGCCTATTGTTTGCGTTGTAACCAGGTATCCAAATTACTTTCTCCCCAGATTCAACCGATCAAGGGGAACCTGGTTTTAATCAAAGGGACTTGTGCAAATTGTGGAGCCGTTATTAATCGTGGAGCCCATCGTGATCGAACGCCAGAACTATCTTAAAGTCAAAGAACATCTCAAGTATCTCGAGGAAGTTCTGCAGTTGAACCAAGCCTCCGTTGAACGCTATCGCTTCTATTTGCGTCATCTGCTGCTATGGGCGGATGATCAGAATTTCCGCCAGGTGCAGACGATTCGCCCGACCCTACCGTCCTATTTAGCTTCATTACCAGGTAAGGAAGGAAAAGGAACCCTTGCCAGCGCATCCCAAAAGAAGATCATTGACTCAAGTAAGCGCTTTTTCCGTTGGGCTAAGGTTACATATCCTCGTGAAATGAACAGCCTTCCCATTTCGTGGATTGATACTCTGCGGCGGCCACGCCAACCGCAAATTTCTTCAGAGAACGTTTTTGTTTCTTTGGATGAGGTCCAAAAATTACTCACCACCC
>PNNU01000427.1 GCA_013824385.1 Anaerolinea sp. | reverse complement strand
TTTGGAGTGGTGGAAAAAGAGAAATTGATACCAAAAAAAGATTCTTAAAAGTTCTATTTATTGCTCCTGCTTTACCTTATCTGGCTTCCACTTTTGGTTGGATAATGGCAGAAGTTGGTCGTTGGCCCTGGATCGTATATGGACTGCAAAAGATTGAAAAGGCCGTTTCACCAAATGTGCCAGCCTGGAATATTGTGCTTTCACTTGTTATTTTTGGAGTGCTTTATTCAGTTCTTACGATTATCGCCTTTCGTTTGGCAGTGAGTCACGGAAAAAGCGACATCGCGGTTAATTCATCTGCGGCATCTGAGTAGACTGAGGAGGAAAAAATGGATCTCAATTCTGTCTGGTTTATCCTGGTAACGGTCCTCTTTATTGGCTTCTTCTTTTTAGAAGGATTTGACTATGGTGTAGGTATTCTTTTACCTTTTCTTAGCAAAAAAGATGAAGAACGAAGAGTGACAATTAATGCCATTGGTCCTTTTTGGGATGGCAACGAAGTGTGGATGTTGACCGCAGGTGGAGCGATGTTTGCTTCTTTCCCGCAGGTTTATGCCACATTATTCAGTGGTTTCTACCTGGCGCTTGTATTGATGCTTGTTGCACTTATTTTACGCGGTGTCGCTTTTGAATTCCGATCAAAACGCCAGGATACGAAATGGCGAAACCGCTGGGATTGGGCAATTTTCATTGGTAGTCTGGTGCCCGCATTATTGTGGGGCGTCGCGGTTGGAAATCTTATCCGCGGATTTGCAATTGATGCGGATATGAATTATTGGGGAGGGCTAATTCCCTTGTTGAATCCGTTCTCAATTCTGGGTGGCCTGGTTTTTGTTTCATTGTTCACGATGCATGGCGCCAATTATTTATCTTTGAAAGTTGAAGGAATAGTTGCTGAACAAGCTCAAAAAATAGGTTTGCGCGTTATGCTTGCCGCAACATTATTAACAGTCATTTTTGTGGTCTGGGCTTTCTTTGGAACTGACATCCTGACAAAATCAGGAATTAACGGATTAATTCCTGCAATCTTGGCGGCCGTTGCACTGCTTGCCTCAGATTATTTCATGTGGACCAAGAAAAATGGCTTGGCATTCATCATGAGTTCTTTAACGATTGTGTTTGCAACGGTCATGGTCTTTGCGGGATTATTCCCACGGATTCTAATATCAACCTTGAATCCCTCTTATAGTCTTGATATATGGAATTCGGCTTCTTCACCCTATACATTAACGATCATGACGGTGGTTGCGGGAGTTTTTGTCCCGATTGTGCTCGTTTATCAAATTTGGATGTACCGTGTATTCAGAAAAAAGGTAAAGCCTGACGCCGAAAGTTTAATATATTAGGTTACTAATTCATATAAAAAACCTTGCCAAATACAATGGCAAGGTTTTTTGTTTGTAGATATACGGAATGAAAACGCAGTTTCAATTTGACTAGGCTGTGATAAATATTAATTAATATCTGAATTAATCACCAAGTTAAAAAATTAATAAGAAGTATTTTTGGTTTGGAATTCAGGTATTATTATCCTTATTTTATGCTAGAGACAATAAACTCCCAAGGGATTGTACCTGTGAAATAATCGTATTTAGACTCAAGACCACAATGACTGGCTACTTCAGTTGCTGCAGTGCATTCAGCAGTGAATGTCGCAGTTCCTGTGGCTTGTGTAGCTGAAACAAAAGTACCTGTCCCTTTAATTATCGTTACCCTTTTTTCCCACCAACTAATATCACCTGGTTTATGTTGTTCAGTCAATTCCTCTTGAAAAGTGATTCGACCATCCGCCTCAATGTTGCCATTGATTTTACCTTCGATATAGGCACCTCCAGACCAGGTTCCATATAGACCAAGATCTCCAGCATCTTCCGGGTTATAACATGAACCAGAGATCGTACCATCTGAACTAATGGTTAGGGTCGGATTGCACCATTTATGAAATTGACTTGGAAAGAATCCCCATTGGTCTAGGTGAGGGGTCATTTGCTCATTGGACTCATCATAAGAAATGATTCCTTCCCTGATGAGGGGTTGCGCAGTGGACATGGCAGTAGTTGTAGGGGTTGGCTCTTCCAATACAACAAAAGTTGTTGATTTTTGACTTTTTAATTCATCATCCTGGCATGTTGCCGTATAAGTTCCTGGTTCTACTTTGCCGTCTCTCGGAATGACGGAAAAATACATCGTCTTGAATAATGGTTCGTCAAGGTGATTAGTATCCGTGTAATTATCATAAAATATGTCCCTCCACCAGGAGCCACATAATTGCAGGTAAATGAAACGCTATCAGGGATTCTGATCACATACTTAAAACTTAGTGCGTAATGATACTGCTCACCTTCCATGACATTAACTTCCAGTATTGACACTTCTGCATAAGGATCATCTTCCACCGTAAATTGGGTGGTTTGTTTGCTTACCCCATACTCATCTTCGCATATTGCGGTATATACACCAGAAGCCGCTTTTCCATCTGATTTAACAACGGGAAATGTTTTTGTTTTTGTAACGGCGGTTGAAATGGTTGATCCGTCATCATCTACAGTCATAATGCTATAAGAATTCTTGTCAGGTGTTAAGTAATAACAGGAAATACTGATTTCTCCC
>PNNU01000426.1 GCA_013824385.1 Anaerolinea sp. | reverse complement strand
AGATTGGCATGATTGTTACCGCGGTTTCAGAGGTGTTAACCATTGATGACAGCGTGATTGAACCTCCTCCTCCCATAGTGAGTAATATTAATTCTGAGTTTATAGTAGGTGTGGCGAAAATCGATAAACGTCTGGTGATCTTGCTTGATCTTGCCAAAGTATTGTCTGTGGATGAACAAGCGCAAGTCACCTAAATGATTTTAGATAAAAAATAAATAATTCGCTCCCTAATTACGGGTAGACATTAAAACCCCAAAATAGTAAACAGAAAAAGTATCTCCTTCGAGAAAATAATCACAACAGGAGGTACTTTTTAATTGAGTTTATTAGAGTAGCAGAATACCCGGATCCTTGGAGCGGACAGTGCGTAAGCACCGGAGGTTCGATGCCTTAAAAGTCGGATGACGTTCTTGAGAAGGCGTAATATACCCCGTCTGCTTGCGGCGGGGATAGCCTGAGCAAATCCGCAAATATTTATTATTTCAAACAAATTGTAAAACCTTAGCGTACTATTTTTTCCGTTTCGTGAGCTGACCCCTAAAGACACTGAAAGAAAGTGGGCTGCAGGAGCAGTTTACGGTCCCTCAGAGCGCAAAAGTCGTTCTGATGTTGCCGGAAACTTTTGACCGTGACCAACAGTTTACCGACCAGAAATAAAAATCGTTTCAGCGTGAACAAAGAAACCCTCCGGATTAAGGGAGGGTCGGCTCACGGAGTGTTCTTACCGAAGCCACAGGAAGCCCTATAATCGTTTTCTACAAAAAAAGGTCTATTTAGCCCCGGAAAACTGACTGATTTGTTAACAGGAACTCTTTAATAAATAAGATATTGGTCTGCTGTATTAAGGCATTACCTCAATATTTATTATTTTCCTGTTACTATACATGTTACAGTAGTGGGAACGGTCATACATTGACCTCCTGCACAGCAGCTGACTGTGATTGTGATATTCATGGTAAAAGATTTTCCATCCCACTGGGTGAATCCCACATTATTACTACAAGAGCATCCTGAACCGGCACTACATGCAGCTGTTGCCTGGTCCATCATACCTTTTGCCGTGTGCTTCAATTGTTGTGAGAATTGAACGATGTCGGTGTTTGAAAACGATTGAGCTTTCACTCCATTACAGGTCATTATATAGTTGCCATTTGGAACACCAGACGGGAAACCTTCAGGTAGGTTGGCTTGTTCATACTTGCAACTACCATCATCCTGCGTGGCTGCAGAATCGAAGTTGGTGGCTTTTGAATCGATACAGCCGGTTATTTGTGTCTTCGTGTACACGCAACTGCCGTCATCCTGCGTGGCTGCAGAATCGAAGTTGGCGGCTTTCGAATCGATACAGCCGGGTATTGGTGTCTTCGTGTATGCGCAACTGCCGTCATCCTGCTTCGCAGCCGAATTGAAGTTAGCGGCATTTGGATCAGTGCAACCAAGCAGCGGGGAGTATACGCAGGAGTGATCATCTACCGTAGCAGCTAGCGCGTGGTTGGTGGCATATTCATCGGTGCAGCCTGATACAGGAATCATCTTGTACACGCAACTGCCGTCATTCCAGGTAGCTGCCAAGGAAAGGTTGACAGCGTTTGGATCTGTGCAGCCAGGAACTTGATTAGCAGGCGCAGGCAGGTATTGGCAAGTGCTGGTGGCCATCCAGGTAGCTGCCGGGTCATAATTGGTTGCCTTTGGATCGGTACAACCAGGAACTATAGGAGCAGAATTTTCCGGGTATTGGCAGGTACCGTCGTTCGCAGTAGCCCATTGATCATAATTGAGGGCAAATTTATTGGTACAACCAGCTCTTCGTTGTATCGGAATCAGTGCGGTCATTGCTGTTTGTGTTTTGGATATCGCTTCCTGAATTTGTGCGTCTGTCGGTTTACAACCAGCAAATACAAACAGCAACGAAATTGCCAAGGCCAAAAAAGCCATTCTTCGCTTCAGCTTTCCTTTTCCGTTCGAATTCGTTTCTGGTTCTGCCTTGAGTTCATTAACGCGAGATTTCAGATCCGAATTGTTGTCCAAGGTTCCCTCCTTTAGGGAAAAGAAAAGATTTAGGTATGTCTGAGATTCCACGTCAAATAATTTTGCCATCATTTTTACTCAAACCGGGTAAAAATGGTGGTTGAACCTTCTTAAGTGTAGCATTATTTTGTCATTCCCCAAAATTATTTACCAACAATTTCTCAAAACCGAATGTTCTGAAACGTTTTTACCTTCCTGTTTAAATAGACAAAACAGTCCAGTTTATTTAAGAAGAAAAATCATGCCAGACATTTATTTAACACTTCTTGATACGGATATTTTACCGAGAGCTTCATCACCCCACGTATCGTGCCGTTCTGATGATCTTCGCAGCCAGAAAACCATACTTTAACCGGAAGGTCTTAATTTGCTTCCTGTATTCTGAAGTTTGGAAAGAATCAAACTTGAATAGTAAAAATTGATTGAATGCAAGCATCATCATCTGAAATACGGCTCCACATGTGTCCTTTTCCTTAGGGTATTTTCCCAAAACGATATAATAATTTTTACACATGGAAGCCTACCCCCTTCAGGCTTAATTCTTCCTTCGTGTGATAATAAACTCCTGAAAACAAAATAAAT
>PNNU01000425.1 GCA_013824385.1 Anaerolinea sp. | reverse complement strand
TGGGCGTAGTCTGTCTCGGTCCTACTCCAGCGTTGTTGTCGTTATCCTTTACCCAATTTTCCAAAGTGGAGATTCCATCTGGATCAATGTCGACTGCAAAACAAGTTAGGAACACAAAGAACGCCGATCTTGAAATTAATCGTTTCTTTACGTAACTTATTTTCAAATCATGCGGTTATATATGCAGCGAACTCTATTTTTTCTAAAAAACTTTTCCGAATATAAAAGGGTTAATTCTTGAAAAATTTAAGTGACTCTGTCAATGAGATAATTAAAAAGCAAATTATTAATTGATAAGAACTGCTATCAGGATTATCGGCATATCGTCTAGAGAGGTAACTATGAAATTTTTACAGAACGTAAAAGTTTTTCAGAAAGTCTTATTGTTAGGGGTGATCATTATTGTCGCGTTTGCCGTGTTTTTAGCCGCATACATTTATCCAACTTATAAGGACAATATTTTTGCAGCCAAAGAAGCACAAACGAAGAACATGGCGGATTCAGCGTATTCCTCTATTGAACATTTTGTGGATCTTCAAAAAAATGGCAAAATGACACTTGAAGAAGCGCAAGCTGCTGCCATGGATGTTGTGCGCTATATGCGCTATGACAACGGAAACTATTTCTGGATCAACGATCTAGAACCAAAAATGATCATGCACCCCAATTTCACGAGTGCTGATAAACCAGAATGGTATGCAGAAGGTGGCTTGAAGGAATATAAGGATCCCACAGGCAAAAAGATCTTTGTGGAATTTGCCAAGATCGCAAAAAACCAAGGAGAAGGCAGTGTCTCTTACCAGTGGCCGAAAACCAGCGGAGAAAACGTCAAGCCTTCACCAAAAATCTCATATGTAAAATCGATTCCTGAATGGGGGTGGGTGGTAGGCACCGGCGTCTATGTGGATGACATTCAAGCTACCATTAACAAAACGATGTTGAACTCTTTATTGGTGATTGCCGTGATTATTGTGCTTAGTATCTTCCTTGCCATTGCTCTGGCAAATTCGATTGCCAAACCTTTGGGCACGATAACTGCCGTCGCCGGACGATTGGCTGAAGGGGATATATCAGATAATATCACCATGGACCGTAAGGATGAAGTCGGGCTCCTTGCCAGTGCTTTTGTAAGGATGATTGATTATCAAAGGGCGGTGTCTGATGTGGCTGATCAAATGGCTGCAGGTGACCTGACCGCCTCCATTGAACCAAAAAGTGAGAAAGACCGGTTGGGGAATTCATTTGTAAAGATGCTTGAGAGTTTGCGAGATGCCGTTGGGCAAGTGGCGCTAAATGCTGCTTCTCTGGATTCGGCCGCAGATGATCTTTCACAAGCATCCAATCAGGCAGCCCAGGCCACCAGCCAAATTGCCCAAACCATCCAGCAAGTTGCAAACGGTTCTTCTGTGCAAGCTGATGCGATCAGCAAGACTGCCAGTGCTGTGGATCAAATGGCTCAAGCCATTAACGGCGTAGCCAAGGGTGCCCAGGAACAAAGTGCTTCCGTCTTCAAGGTATCCAACGCCACCGATCAAATTAACAAGGCTATCTTGCAAGTGGCAGGCAATGCCGCCGCTGTTTCTTCAGATTCTAACACCTCTGCCGAAGCTGCACGTAAAGGCGCCATCACCATTGAAAAGACCCTCGCTGGCATGCAGAGTATTAAACAAAAGGTAGGAATTTCCGCTGAAAAAGTGGAAGAGATGGGCCGCCGCTCTGAAGAAATCAGCAAGATTATTGAAACCATTGAAGATATTTCTTCTCAAACCAATTTGTTGGCTTTGAACGCGGCTATTGAGGCCGCTCGGGCTGGGGAATACGGCAAGGGCTTCGCGGTAGTCGCCGACGAAGTTCGCAAGCTGGCAGAACGTTCTTCACTGGCCACCAAAGAAATTTCAGGTCTGATCAAACGTATCCTCACAAGCGTTGAAGATGCCGTCAAAGCCATGGAAGACGGTTCTCTGGAAGTTGAAAAGGGTGTCGAGAATGCCAATAACGCGGGCAGCGTGTTAACAGAAATTTTGAACGCTGCTGAAGCTGTCAATAAACAGGCTATTTTGGCAGGTGAAGCCAGTCAGCACATGAAAACCATTTCTGAAGAATTGATCACAGCAGTGGATTCCGTTTCTGCAGTGGTGGAAGAAAACACTGCTTCAACAGAACAAATGGCCGCCAATTCCTCCGAAGTTCATTCGGCCATTGAGAGTATTGCCAGTATCAGCGAAGAAAACAGCGCTTCTGTGGAAGAAGTCAGTGCCAGCACTGAAGAGATGAGTGCCCAGGTGGAAGAAGTTACCGCAGCAGCTCAACAGCTTTCTGAAATGTCCAAGGCCCTACAGTCCGTGGTCAACAGGTTCAAACTGAACTAAAAAGTCCTAGTCAAGGTTCGGTATAATAACGAAAAAGGTCATGCTCTATCAAGGCTAAAAATATACACAAACAGGAGACGATTGTGGAAAAACAATTAGTCATTTTTGAATTGGGCAGTGAAAATTTTGGGATCGATATTGCTTCAGTAGAAGGCATCAATAAAATGCTGGACATCACAAAGGTCCCTCAAGCCCCGAGCTATGTTGAAGGAATCACGAATCTGCGCGGAAGCGTCTTACCAGTAATCGATTTGCAGAAGCGGTTTGCACT
>PNNU01000424.1 GCA_013824385.1 Anaerolinea sp. | reverse complement strand
GGATACGCTGCCCGAGTCAGTTCCTGACCGAGATCCTCTCTGGTCGGCAGACCGCTGCCATCCTTATGGGCAGCAATAACAATTTTGCCCTCCTTCTGCCTGGCGATGATGCGGTTCACTTTTTCGCGCAGGTACTTGTCTTCGTAAACGTTCATGTGATCCTCCTTTGGGTTCTATATGGGTTGAATGACCAACGTTGAAATCGAAAAACCAAACCAACGTTCATTTGTCTCTGTATGCCGTGCATATCAGAACAACAAACCTAGTGCCTGAAATAAGGAAAGAATTTCAGCGACCAGGTTTTTTGTCCTGCCCATTCCCATGTACAATGAATAAGGTCTTCGCTTACAATCCAAATTCATTCGAAAAACGGACGTTTTTATGAAAATATATGAAATCGATGGGAAAAAGTATCGACTACCCAATGAGCTTTCCGAATTTCAGATCCAAATGTACGTACATTTGATCAATTGGAAGTGGGCTCATTTGACCCAGGAACCAGGGTTTTATAAACATGTTCCCAATGATGCTCTATTACCAGATGAGATAAAGGCTCAACATTATCCGTTGTATGACCCCATTAAAGAACGTTTCCTGGATCATCAACAAAAATTTCAATTTAAACCCATAAGTTTCTTGGACATATGGCAAGCTCTCAGGCCGCATGCGTTAATTTGTTCTTACCTCTATTGAAGGATCCATTGATTGCTGCCAAGGTTCTTAGCTCAGTAAAAACCGACCTCCATGAGATATCGATTAATTATCTGGATACGGGGTATCGAATTGAGTTTTGGGATGAACCTGATAATGTACTTAATGACCATACGAATGTAAGCGGTACAGATGCAGATATTGCAATTGTTTACTATGATCATCAAGGCGATCTCAACCTGTGGTTGATTGAGCACAAATTAACAGAAGCGGAGTTTACAACTTGCGGAGGTTTTAAGAGCAAGGGACGTACTCCCTCACATGCTTGCACATCGGCTTCCGCAATTCTGGACAATAAAAAACTTTGCTATTATCACAGCAAGTGTAATTTCCGATATTGGGATATTACACTGCAGGACACCTCACCTTTTGATGCTGGTCGTATAAGAGCTTACAACGAATGTCCTTTTAAGGGCGGAATGAACCAGTTATGGCGGAACCAGTTGCTCGCTACAAGCCTTGAAGCATCGACCTCATCGAAATGGCCATACAAAAAGGTCTATTTCTCAGTTGTGTACCATCCCCGAAATGATTCTTTACAGCCTACAATTTCTGAATATAAAAATTTAATTGGTTTCAACGACCGTTTCTTCGAGTTTTCATCTGATAAATTGATTAACAAAGCGAAGGATATCAACGATCAAGCATTGAATGAATGGGTCCGCTGGTATCAAGAACTCTATTATTTCTAGCAAAGCAAGCATCGTTTAGATCATGGGGGAGCACAAGCTCCCCCATTCAATTATTTCCCGTCAATATGCATTGGCATCAGTACGTATAAATAATCCTCCTCTTCCCCTGACGGGGATGCTGCACGACCAGTAGGTCGTATCGCAGCCGGTGTGTTATGGGCGTTGGCTTCAATGACCACGTTCTTTGTAGAAATGGTTTCCAGCCCTTCTTGTAAGAATTTCACATTGAACGCAATCTCTAATTCCTGGCCTTCAACAGTGGCTCCTATCTCGATTTCACTGGTACCGGTCTCGTCAGATTCAGCCAATAATTTGACTTTCCCAGTTTGATCAGGTCCAGGTTGGAGATGAAAGCGCACCACATTGCTTCCTTCGCGGGCGATGATACTTGCCTGCTTGCAGGCTTTCAGCAAATCGTTGGTATTGACGACCGCCCGGGTTTTGTAGCCCTTTGGCAAGATCGCCTGGTAGTCCGGGAAATTCCCATCAATCAACTGCGAAACAATTTGCACATTCTCGCAGCGCAACACCACCTGACTGCCTGTAGCAGGTAGAAACAGGGTGGTCTTGTTTGCCTTTGTGGCTCCAAAAATCCGCACCACTTCTTTTAACGCAGAAGCAGGGATGATCAACTGCTTCTTACCTAGTGTCACCGGCAGTTCAACCTTATAAATCGCCAGGCGAAATCCATCCGTCGCTACCATTGAAGCGGATTTTCCGTCCATGTTCATCAGAACTCCGGTCAGAACTGGCCGGCTGTCATCCACCGAAGCGGCGAAAGCAACATTCTGGATCATCTTCTTGAATGCGTTTGCATCCAAGGGAATACCACCTGAGATATCGAACTCCGGTATTGACGGAAATTCGGATGCTTCAACCCCTTTGACAACTCCTTTGTATGTGCCGCATTTCAGGGCCGCTTCCGGTTTACCATTAACCGAAAATACCACTTCAGGGTCTGCTAGCAAATTGACCACATCAGTCAGCGTCTTGGCTGGTAAGGTTAATTCCGGATCGCCATCCATATGAGCATCCATCCAGACAGTCACCCCCAGGGTCAGGTCGGTGGCCGAGAGCCGTAGTTGTCCTTCATCCTTCCTGAGCAAGATATTGGATAGAATGGGTAGGTGAGTATGAGAACCCACCGCCCGTCCGACAATCGCCAGGCTTTCGGCAAATGTATTTTTTTGTACCGTTACTTTGCAGGTCATAATGATCCTCCTTGTGAATTCTTTTA
>PNNU01000423.1 GCA_013824385.1 Anaerolinea sp. | reverse complement strand
TTCATGCCAACCACGTAGATAATGGTTATGATCGCGGCGACTATATTGAACCAGCGATTGATGCCGTGCTTCAACAAGCGCGATAATAGGATCATGGCCGTTGGAATCTCAAGCAGGAAGGCTCCAATGAGTAATAATGGAAGCGTAACCACAATTCCATCAATCGGGCCGCCTGCCACGATTTTTGCCAAGGTACCCGGAATCATAAGACCGATAATATCCGCAAAAGCCATATTGATCATGATGAAGATCCAAAAAAATGGAAGCCGGGATTTCATTTCTTCTGTTGATAAAGCGTTGGTGTTACTTTTCATTTTCTTCTCCTTTAATATATAAGTTGCTCTTTTTTATTAGGACCGTTTGGTTCACCGAGATCAACGGTATTCCTAAATTACGAATTTTCTTAAGCAGGCTATATAAAACAGCCTGGTCTTCAATTTGTCCGGTGATAAGCGTCTCACCTTCAACTTCTTGATGGATGGTCAACCCTTCAAACCAGGCGGACCATTCTTCAGTCAATTCGCCGCCAACTCTTATGGTGTATATGTTTTGAGTGATTCTCGTTTCGGGTTGGTTTTCCATGACTTCTTCCATTCATTTGTTGTATGCCAAATATACCGGCAACAAGGTATTGTCGGATAGCAACTAAAGTATTGGCAACAGGTATTGTTTAATAAATTATGAGAAGAAGCGGAGTATTAGAGCAGCCCCAGATCGCGTGCGGATGCTACTGCCTCGGTACGGTTTTGCGCCTGGAGTTTATCGAAAATACGCAAATTATGACCCTTTATCGTACTTAAAGCCAGGAACAGCCTCTGGCTTATTTCACTATTTGATAGTCCCTGGGCTACCAGGCGCAGAATTTCCAACTCTCTCTCAGTTAAAGGCTCAATTAATCCAGCTTGTTGTGTATCGGTTTTTGATTTAGAGACGATACCATCAATTTGCTTAGAGGCAGACAGAAGTCGGGCCAAGTATTTTTTCTGTAAATGATTGCGATCTTTTGACAGCATTTCCAAATGCAAGCGCAAGGGTTCACCTTCATTTACGAAGAGACGGATATAACCCTGCGGTTCAGCAATAGATAGGGCATGGTTGAGTGTTTTAGTTGCTTGAAGGTGATCGCCTTGAGCCTGGTAAGATAGAAATAGTATCAGCAGAATTTCAAGCACACTCCCCATCCGGTTTTGAATTTCCGCGGCTTTCAACATGCGTTCCAACATATCATTGATCCCCGCAAAATCACGTTCGGCAATACGGACGCGAGCCAGAATCAGATGCTCAAACTCACCCATGTAATTAATTTCATCTGAAGTGGAGAATCCTTGTTTCTGAACCCACGCTTGCGCTTTATTCAGACGACCTTGTTTGAGGTATACTCGCGCTTTTAGCGCTTCGACAGGTCGTGAATTAGGGACAGGGTTAATCACGTATTCATTTTTTGCCGCATCAAGCAGCTTGAGCGCCGCTTCATATTTTTTCTCATCTTCTTTAAACAAGGCTTGTGCCAAATTCCAACGATAAAGCCAATCTACAAGGGTCGTTTGTTCTCCCAATTTTTGAGCCATTTGCAGCCTGGGAATGAATAATTCATCATCACAGCGCTCATGAGCGATCAGTGCCAATGCCAGGTAATGATGTGCTGTGATCTTTTGGGCTTCATCACCTTGGGTTGAAGCCAATTCAAGTGACCGATTGAGACTCGCTTCTGCATCCGTGAGCCGCCCAAGTGCTATGAGAATATCAGCGAGAGCGAACGCACTGGCTACTACAAAAATAATGTTGCCAGTTTTCTGCATGTTATCCATCCACTCGCTCATAACCTTAAGAGTCGCTTCAAGGTTGCCAACAGCCCAATTGGAAAACCCCAAGGTCACATTAGCCTGGGAACGTTGGAAGAAATCTGACTCAGGTGTCAATTCCAGAGTTAATTCTGCATATTTCACTACTGCAGGGATATCCCCTTGCAGTTGAGCGTTAAACGCGCGGGCAATGGCGATCATCCCCGGCAGGGATTGATATTGCTCTTTTTTCCCGTCCTGCTCGAGGCAGTGATCCGCCTTGCAGAGATAAGATTCGCTGGGTTCGAGATCTCCTGCGTCTGTATAAGCCATGCCAATTTGGGTACACAAAAGCGGAAATTTTTCAATTATCTTATCAGGCAACTTTTTTACCAGGTTCAACCAGCCCGTCGACAGGAATTTATCGTCCATCTCTCTATAAGAGAGTTCGGCGAGTTCTGCCCCACGTTCAAAATCCACGGCTGCGAATGCATGATTAAAAGCTTCAACGAAGTCACCTTTTTCATGGTACCACTGGCTGGCTCGCAGGTGAGAAAGGTTGATTTCATTGGGGGATAGAAACTGATTGAGCTGTTTACGCAGTAAATCGCGAAAAAGGTTGTGATATCGATACCAATTCCGTTCATGGTCTAAAGGGACGATGAAGAGGTTGTCATGGTCGAGAGCTTCAAGCGTAGTCTGCCCGCTACAGCCAGGTTCACTTATGACAGCCTCACACAGCGGTCCGCAGAGACGGTTGAGAATGGAAGTCTTCAATAGAAATTTTTGAATGGTTTCGGTTTGCCGGTGTAAAACTTCCTCGACCAGGTAGTCCAGAACAAAATGGTGGCTTGCGGTGAA
>PNNU01000422.1 GCA_013824385.1 Anaerolinea sp. | reverse complement strand
AGTCGGTCGCCAACGTGGAGCTGGACTCGGCGGCAGCCACGACGAGCGCGAACAGACCCTCAACCAAATGCTGGTTGAAATGGACGGTTTCGATACCGATACCAATATCATCATCATGGCCGCAACCAACAGACCTGACATCCTTGACCCAGCCTTGCTGCGTCCCGGTCGTTTTGACCGCCGTGTAGTGCTTGATCGCCCCGATGTGCGCGGACGTGAAGAAATTCTCAATGTGCATATCAAAGGCAAACCCGTTGACCCTGAAGTAAAACTTGGTGTAGTTGCCAAATCCACCCCGGGATTTGTCGGTGCGGATATTGAAAACCTGGTCAACGAAGCCGCCATCCTGGCTGCACGACGCAACAAGAAAAGCATTGGACAGAGCGAATTTGAAGAATCCATCGAACGTGTGATTGCCGGCCCTGAACGGAAGAGCCGTCTGATCAGCGTAGAAGAAAAACGGATTGTTGCTTATCATGAAGCCGGGCACGCCGTGGTGATGAACTCAATAGCCGAAGCCGACCCTGTACAGAAGGTTTCAATCATCGCCAGAGGTATGGCAGCAGGTTATACACTCTCGCTGCCCATTGACGACCGCACCCTGATGCCCCGCAAGAAAATGCTGGCTGACATGGTTGGTCTGCTCGGTGGACGCGCCGCTGAAGAACTCGCCTTTGACGATATCACTTCAGGTGCCTCCAACGACATCGAAAGAGTCACCCAACTTGCCAAGACCATGGTTACCCGCCTCGGTATGAGCGCGGAACTTGGACCCATGGTTTATGGACAAAAAGAAGAAATGATCTTTTTGGGTCGTGAAATCTCTGAACAGCGAGACTATTCTGAAGCTGTTGCCGAAAAGATTGACAAGGAAGTGCGTTCGCTGGTCAACGATGCTTATATCAAAGCCCAGGCAATCCTTAAGCAATATCATACAGAACTTGATGCTGTGGCTCAGAAACTGCTGGAAGTGGAAACCCTTTCAAGAGAAGAATTTGAAAAGATATTCCCGCCGCCAGTACCTCATAAAAACGCCACCCCCATCTATGCAACACCACGTGACTAAAATAATCGGGAGCCGAACGGCTCCCGATTTTCTTTATTTTTCTGAATTCATTTTGATCAATTCCCTGCGCAGCACCTTGCCCACCGGGGATTTGGGCAGCGCTTCAACAGCCACAATCTCTTTTGGAATCTTGTAGCCTGCCAGTGACGAACGGCAGAATAGTTGCACGTCTTTAGGGTCAAGCGGCGCGTAATCACGCATCACCACCCAGGCTTTGACTGCTTCTCCTGTAGTCTCATCTTCCACACCTGCCACGGCGGCCTCACTAATTTTGTGGTGTCTGACCAGCACTTCTTCAACTTCGGTTGGCCATACCTGCAAGCCATTCACCTTGATCAATTCTTTTAGTCTGCCAAGGATGAAGAAATAGCCGTCCTCATCCATTTTGGCGATATCGCCCGTGCACAGCCAATCTTCCTTCATCACAAGATCCGTCTCTTCTAGCGACCCGAAGTAGCCCAGCATTACCTGTGGGCTGCGGATGAGGAGCTGGCCTGATTCACCAGGTGCCATTTCTTTGGAATCATCTTCAAGGTCAACAATCTTGCAATCCACATCGGGCAGGGGTAAACCGATGGACCCGTTGCGATTCTCCCCCTTGATGGGGTTGCAGTGTGTGGCTGTGGGTGCTTCAGAAAGTCCGTAACCCTCCACCAGTTTTCCACCGGTGAGCTTTTCAAACTGCAGGCGTGTCTCAGGCAGCAGCGGTGCAGAGCCCGAAATACAGGCTTTTATGGAGCTCAGGTCCACTTCACCTGCCAGCGCCTTTGGATGACGATTAATCGAATTGTAAATTGTAGGCACCCCTGGGAAGAATGTAACCTTGTGTTCCTGGATGAGTTCAAGCGTCTTGTCGAGATTGCGTCCGTCTGGCACCAATACAATGGCTGCGCCCATTGCAATACCCACATTCAATCCGATCACCATACCGTAGACGTGATACAGCGGGATGACTGTCAAGAAGACTTCCTGACCCTGTTGTAGTGGGGTCAGCCATTTGGAGAATTGGATGATATTAGCCACCACGTTGCAATGCAGAGCCAACGCTGCCTTGGGTGAACCGGTAGTCCCCCCGCTAAATTGAAGGACCGCTGGACTCAATGTATTTACAGTCGGCAGTTTGACCGGTGTTTCTGATCTACTGATGCACTTTTCAAAAGCTGTAAATTGTACTTCCTCATATACTTTTGGAAAAAGCTGTTGATCCGTTTTCACATCAACCAGGATCAAGTGATCACATCCCGATTTTCCCTTAAGTTCAAAAAGTTCAATACTCCTGGTTTTCAATCCGATCAAAATTCGGGGATTTACAATTTTGGCTTGATACAGCCATTCAGGCAGCGGATACAACGGATTCATGGCAGCCACTACGCCACCTGCCATCAAAGTTCCAAAAAAACTGATCACAAATTCAATCGTGTTTGGTAAACAGATACCCACCCGGTCTCCGGGTTTCAATCCCATTTGCACGAGATGTTCAGCGAAATTCCGGCTGGATGAGAGTAGTTCTGCATAACTGATGGTCTTGTCCTCGCAGATCAATGCCATTCTGCCAGAATTCTCGCTTGCCTGTCTCACTAAAAAATCCTGGATGGTG
>PNNU01000421.1 GCA_013824385.1 Anaerolinea sp. | reverse complement strand
AGACTTCAAGGCACATTCGAGCCAATCCATTATGGAAACGGGCGGCAATTTTGTTGCTTGATACTCCCATGCGCAGGTTTAATAAAATGTGATCAAACAATTCTGCGGTCTCAATAATGTCTGACTTCAATTCAAAACTATAGGCATTATTTTCTTCAGGGTCACAAGCGTTTTCAAGTTCGATGGCGGCCTGTCCTTCATAAGTGGCGATCTGACGGATGCCAATCAGCGACGCTACAGCATCAAAAAGACGGCCCATACTGGTGGTCAACGGAGTGTTGATGCGGTTGGTGAGCTGCGTTTTGAGAATTTCAAGTTCCTGATCTGTGAAAACAAGAACCGGGGGAAGGTCATCTTGCCAGAAAAGACCTGATGAAAACAATTGAGCCAAAGCAATTTTCGATGGGTTGCGTATAGCGGAATCACCACCCGGAAGCAGCGTCTCGGCGAGATGAAATCTGCGTTGCGTTGAGCCGTAAGAGCCGACCAACACTTCGCCACCCCAAATAGTGCCGTCTGTGCCATAGCCTGTGCCGTCAAAGATTAAGCCGATGACGCTTTGATTGTCAGGCCAGTGGTTATCCGCCAGGCAGGAGGCGAGGTGGGCGTGGTGGTGCTGCACCTGCACAAGAGGGATGTTCTCTTTATTAGCTCGATCCAGCGCGTATTTGGTCGATAGATATTCGGGATGTAAATCCGTCACGATTTTTTGCGGCTTAATTCTGAAAAGATTTTGAAAATGCACGATGCCATTTTCAAAGGAACTCAAAGTTTCATAATTTTCGAGATCGCCGATGTGGTGGCTGAGAAACACGTAGCTGTCTCTTGAAAGACAAAAAGTGTTCTTTAATTCTGCTCCGCATGCCAACATTTCTTGCACTTTGTTATTTAAGATGATTGGATCAGGTGCATATCCACGCGAACGGCGCATTAAGTAAAGTTTTTGCTCCACCAGCCTGACCACTGAATCATCCACGCGCATGTGAATATCGCGGTTATGAACAAGAAAGCCGTCAGCTATTGATGATAGTCTGACGCGTGCATCTTCATCTTCGTAAGCGATGGGTTCGTCGCTCAAATTGCCGCTGGTCATCACCAAAACATCAGGAAACCCTTCATCGGGTTCCAGTAGAAGATAATGCAAGGGAGTGTAAGGCAGCATAAAGCCTAAATGATTTTGTGTGGGAGCCAATGCTTTTGGCAGGGCACAATCCACTTTTTTCGACAGTAAAACAATGGGGTGCTGTGGGGATTGAAGCGTCGCTGCTTCTGCATCGTTTAGTTCGCAATAGCAGCGGATGGCATCCAGGCTGAAACTCATCAGTGCAAATGGGCGATCTGAGCGTTTCTTGCGTTCACGCAGTTTCTGAACTGCATCCGCATTGGAGGCGTCACATGCCAGGTGATAGCCCCCCAAGCCTTTAATCGCGATGATCTTGCCATCCTCCAGAAACTGTCTGGCGAGGCTGATTGCGCCTTCAAACTTGCCGATGATCTGACCTTGGACGATGAACTGCATCCTCGGACCACAATCCGGGCAGGCCACGGGTTGGGCGTGAAAACGCCTGTCGAGGGGATTATCGTATTCCGCCTGGCAGGAGGGACAAAGTTTGAACCCTGCCATAGTGGTCAACGGACGGTCATACGGAATATTCTTGATAATCGAAAAACGCGGTCCGCAGTTGGTGCAGTTGATGAAGGGATAGCGGTAACGGCGGTTTTTGGGATCAAACAGTTCCTGCTGGCAATCCGGGCAGATGCTCATATCCGGAGAGACCGGCAGAAATTGGCCTTCTTCAGCCTGGCTTTCATTTATTGAAAAATCAGATACGACTTGATAAGCAATGGGATAGGATTCGATTTGATCGATGCGCGCCAGAACAGGGGGATGCTCAGTCAGATCGACCAGGAATTGATCAAGGTGGGTCTGAAGTCCGAACAGCTCTATTTCTACCCCTTTTGAGGTGTTCCAGACGCTGCCAGTGAGGTTTAAGCGGGTGGCTGTTGTAAATACGAAGGGTCTGAAGCCAACGCCCTGTACGATGCCGCTGACGCTGATTTTTAACCCTGCCAACACATCGTTCATGAGGACTTCTTGAAATCTATGATTTTCTTTGAAAGCCAGTCAATCCATTCATCCATGCCTTCGCCAGTGCGGCACGAAACCGGAAAAGTAATCAAACCAGGGTTGAGCATTTCAACACCCTGACGGAAGTAATCCATTTTGAATTCCACATAGGGCTGCAAATCAATCTTGTTGATGATCAGAATTTCAAGTCCCCGGTAAATATTGGGGTATTTATAAGGTTTGTCATCCCCTTCGGGGACGCTGGCGACCAGCAGATTGAAATGAGTCCCCAGATCCCAGGCGGCGGGGCAGATCAAGTTGCCAACGTTTTCGACGATCACCAGGTCGAGGTCTTCCAGGGGCAGTGAATCCAAACCGTCACTCATCATGGAGGCATCCAGGTGGCAGTCGCCGCCGGTATTGATCTGAACGGCTGGCATACCGGCAGAGATGATCTTGTCCGCGTCGATGGTAACCGGGGCAGTATCCCCTTCAATCACACCGATGCGGAACTGATTCTGCAGGCGTTTAATGGTCGCCAATATGAAGCTGGTTTTACCGGCTCCTGGTGAAGCCATCAAATTAATCGCCAATACTTT
>PNNU01000420.1 GCA_013824385.1 Anaerolinea sp. | reverse complement strand
GCCAACGGCAGCAATACAAGAAATACAGATTTAATGCCGTACCAAATCAATTTTTCTTCAACAGAACCTGCTGAAAGTTCCAACGCATAACTGATATTCCATAATGTGGAAAAAAAGACCATTACTGAAAATAAAATTGCAGCCCGAGCCGACCTTTGGCGGATTGCGTAGATAATTAAACCAATCGAAACTGACATGCCGACCAGCAGCACTATGCTAATCGGTAAAGGTAAACCACTCATAAAATATTTTTCTCCAATTGAAGGACAAAAACGAATGTTTAGAAAATTGATCAGCCACTAAAAAGATTATATATACTTATTTCACAAAGGGGGGGCCATGATGGCCCCCCCTTTAAATCCAATATCTATTTGGAATGGTTTCTTGCTTGAAGATTTCGACAAACTAGCTTTCCTCTTTCATCCGGCAGTCTTCATCCGAAAATTCCACTTCTACTGTGGTATGGTAAAAATTCATTTTTTCAGTGATCTTACGGACCTCATCTTTGAGGTGTAACACTTCCTCACGTCTCACGGTATCCGGGATGACCACATGAGTTGTCAGCACATGATGCTCTCCATCCAGAGACCAGACATGAGTGTGGTGAGATGAAATCACATTATCCAATTTTAGGATCTCTTCTTCAACCGATTGCAAGTTAACATCTTCAGGCACTCCCTGAAGGAACAGCGAAAGAGTCTTGCGTAAGTTTTTAAAAACATTGACCAAGACATACAAGGTAATTATCACAGACAAAAGCGGGTCAAGAAATTGCCAATTGGTGAACAGCAAGACAATACTTACAATCAACACCGCTACCCAACCCAAAACGTCTTCTAGAAGATGTAACGCGACCACTCGTTCATTAAGCGATTGACCTCCGCGCAGCTTTAAAACTGCCGCGCCATTTACCAAAACACCGACAACCGCAAAAATAATCATCCCCTGAGCGTTGGATTCTTCGGGATTCAATATGCGTGGAATTGCCTGGCTGAGAATGACAAACGACCCTCCCAGCAAGACCAATGTATTTATCATCGCACCCAATAAGGAAAAACGACGGTAGCCATAGGAGTACCGGTTATCGCGTGACTTGTTTGAAAGACGCTGTAAATACCAGGACATTCCTAGTGAGAAGCTATCTCCCAAATCGTGCAATGCATCCGAAAGAATGGCCAGACTGTTAGTCCACAAGCCGCCAATAATTTCAAGAATTGTAAACCCCAGGTTAAGAAAAAAAGCTACCTGAATGTTGTTTGCCGCTCCATGATGATGATCATTGTTATGTGAATGGTTGTGATTATGCATTTAATTTATTTATACCTTTACTCAGGAAATGTCCTGATGGCTGATAATTATACCGATATATCCATAATTTATCGATCAATTTTTTCAACAAAATCCAATATAGCAATCAGCGTAATTCTTCTATATATTCAATCACCATCCAAAGGTGCCTGGCTCTCCTTTAAATGGTCCCACGATGTCTTTTGTAATCCAGCCACCGTAAAAGCCGCCCGGTTGAGGAACTACCACTTCGTCATCCACAAGACATCGATCCATTAAAGCAGGGTAGAAAGCAAGGTATCCGCGAATAGCCTCAAATTCTCGTGATGGGTTGGGGTAACTCCAGGCAGCGTTGTTTACCAATTTCTCTCCAACTCGAATGGAGTAATAACTGGCAGCCCCTTTAAACTCACAAAACGTTTGTTGATTTTCCGGAACTAAATAATCCATTTGAACATCCTGCACGGGAATGTAATATACTGGCGGATGACTGGTTTCTAAAATACGAATTGTCTTTTTACTGTCTGCGAGAACCACCCCGTTAAAAATTACCTGAACATGTTTATTCGTTTGATCCAGGCGCGGTGGGCGTGGATAGTCCCAAACGGATTCTTGTCCCGCTCCGGGTGAAATTCGAACTGGTTTTTTCATCATAAGTTTTCCGTATTTAATCCTAATTAGATCTTATATATATTATATACCCTCCTTGCTTACCTTCAACCAACTGTAGATTATCCTGCCTGGCATAATTCATGCACCTATCAGGCTGATCCGTCTTTTCATATCCTATTGCAGGGAGACACCCATCTATGCACCAGAAAAACATATCCGGCTCAAGGATCTGGCTGGTAACCATCATTTTGCTTTTGCTTGCTTCCGCCTGTGTGCCAAAACCAACGGAAATTGCTTCAGTATCTGAGCCAACCGGGTTGGACTACCAGATCACCATCGCGCCGGGTGAGGCAGAATTCAGCACATTTCAAAAAACACTTACTGAAAAAATTCAGCAAAATGAGGAAGATGTGCTGGCTTACTTGATCAGCGACGTGGTTATCGATCATATTCAATATAATACAGACCGAACCCTGGCATTGATATGGCTGGCATTGACAGACAAAGAAACCGGAGAGGTGTTACCGGGCGAACCCGGTCTGGCGATTGGGAAACGTGAAAGCCCTACCTCGCCCTGGAAAATCACCCTGCAATCAGATTTCGAGTGGGCAGCTGAACTGCAAAGCATTCCCGATTCGATGCTGGATGAACTCACCCGCAGTAATTACATGCCTGCCATACAACAAACGCCAAAGAACCCTAAAGTTTATACCGGATATAAACTGCCCTGGGAAGCTGGTGTGTCTCGACGCGTTTCCGGTAGTATCGGCC
>PNNU01000419.1 GCA_013824385.1 Anaerolinea sp. | reverse complement strand
TGCTCCTATATGTTCCAGCCTGTCGGTCGGCCAGCGCGCTTGATCAATGGTGTCCGGCGCGAACGAAGATTAGTCCAATAAAAATATTGAATTATTACTGTTATATAACATTCCCTTTCTAAACGCATTATTAAATGATGTTTATGGTCTAGAATAATATTGACCAGCCAACGATTGAAACCGTAAAAATAAAAAATCTTAAGAAAAAATGGTGTCCAGTGGACATGGATCAAACCATGAAAGCCTTCATTTTTTAAGATTAGAATGATTTCTGGCCTGTTGCATTCGACGGAAACGCATGTTATGATATGTTAGTTCACCCTTAGGGTGAAATTGCATATTGACATTTTCGGCTTTTTGGTTTATTATGGAGGGGAAGATTGCGTTTCAAATTCAAAAACAAGAATCTACTCCTGCTCTACACAGAAAACAAGAATGCTCATCAATATCCACCCGGAATAGTTGACGCATTCTTTGATGTCATGGCAACTATCAAAAGTGCAGTCAGCGAAGCTGACTTACGCGCTTTGAAAAGTCTGCATTATGAAAAATTGAGCGGAAACAGGGAAGGCCAGAGGTCTTTACGTCTCAACAAATTACAACGTCTGATCGTTCAAGTTGAGGAAGACAAAAAGGGTAAGTTCTTCTCGATTATTGAAATCGTTGATTATCACTAAGACCGCTACGGTACCATGGAAAGGGAAAAAATGAATGTGGGTATTCGCCCAGCACGCGCAGTTGCGCCAGGCCGGATCATCCTGCGAGAGTTAGAGGCTCGAGGGTGGAGTCAGCAGGACCTGGCAGTAATTATGGGCCGGCCGGAACAGACAATCAGTGAGATCATCCGCGGCAAGAAACAAATCACCGCAGAAACAGCGCGTCAACTAGCCAAAGCATTTGGTACTTCGCTAGAATTTTGGCTAAATCTGGAAATGCTGTATCAGTTGAGTCAGGTCAAGCAGGAAAACCACGAAACCGATATCGAACGGCGCAGTATGTTATATCACCTGGCTCCCATAAACGAGTTAATAAAACGTGGTTGGATTCAAAAACCCAATTCGATCGATGAGCTTGAACAATATATTTGCACCTTTTTTCAGATTCCGACGATTACTGCAACTCCGCAGGCAGCAGCCCGGCTGAGAATTTCGGATGAGCGACGTCCGGAGGACCGTGCAATTATGGCATGGGTAAGACGTGTTGAGCAATTGGCAGGAGAACAAGACGTTAAGCCTTATTCTAAAGACTCGTTACCGTCATTTATTGATCAATTATTGAAGTTGGCAAATACTGAAAGTAATATCGAAAAGATCCCAGCACTTTTTCTCGAAAATGGGCTCCATTTCGTGATAGTACCTCCTTTGCCAAAGACGTTTGTAGACGGTGCAGCACTCTGGATCAACGACCATCCTATCGTTGCATTGTCCTTGCGATATGACCGAATTGACGCATTTTGGTTTACATTGCTCCATGAATTAGCGCATATCTATCGGAATCACAAGCAGATTCATCTCGATCGACTCTTTGATCAGGATAAGCAGGGACTAAGCCCCGAGGAAGTCGAAGCCAACAAGCAAGCTACTACCTGGCTTTTTCCAAATGAATCAATGAGCGAGTTTGTGAATCTGCACACTCCACGCTATTCGCGCGTCAACGTTGAGGAATTTGCTGCCGAGCAAAACCGCCTTCCAGGGCTTGTTGTTGGTCAATTGATGTACAAGGGCGAGATTAAATACAGCTATCTTAGAGAATACCTAGTCAAGGTTCGCCCGATGTTGGATAAATGGGTTGATGTAGCGTATCCGATTTAGTTTGAAAGGAATACCAATGCCAAAAAAACCAGCAAACAATGGAAAAACATGGACGATAAAAGATGTTCAGCAATTGCAGGACTTAGCTGACAAGAATACACCTACTCGCGTAATCGCCTTGAAACTCGAAAGGACAGAAGATGCTGTACGGTCAAAAGCAAGCGATGAAGATATCTCGTTGAAACCGACAAACCAGTCGCCGTATAATCGGCAAGATTAGATAGCAAGCAATCCACAAATTTTAATCATGCTGGTCCAGAGGTCACCCCTCCACAATCCTGATCTCCTCCGCCGTCAACCCGTACAACGCATACACCAGGTTGTCGATCTGGCGCTCAAACCGTTCTTTTTCGACGGGGTGAAAAAGCCTAAAACATTAGTTAAAATCATTATCAATGGTTCCATAATTAATTCCTCAACTCTATTCTAGTTATAATGAATATGTTGAAGGGTGAGGTGACTCTTCAAAAATGGTATGGAAGAGTAAGTTTTTCCTATCACATTTACTATGAGCTGAAATAACCAAATATAAAGGTTTGACGGGTAACATAAATGCGAAAAAAAATATTTACTTATAATGTTGGATTATCAGCGGATTGTGTATCGATAATGGATTTTAATCAAACATCACTTTTAGATGCTGATATTTTAGTTATTGCTCCTGGTTTTCCACGTTTTAATTGGAGTAATGCTTCCACGTCTATTATAAATGGCCGAATTTTAAAATGGGAAGAATGGGCGGCACAATTTTCTGAAGAAACCGATGCATTGTTAAATTCAGGGAAAAATGTTTTTGTTTTTTTACAAAAGGATGCTGAGAGTAAATATTACAACGGTACAAAAACATATAAAGTATCTCCATATCGGATATTAGGC
>PNNU01000418.1 GCA_013824385.1 Anaerolinea sp. | reverse complement strand
CCGGAGAGTACCCCGATGTAAAGATTATGCGAGATACTGGCGAAAACAGTACTTACAAAAGCTGCTGTCAGCATCATGCCTTCAATACCGATATTGACGACGCCAGATCTTTCACACAAGATGCCTGAAAGAGCTCCAAGTGTTAAGGGGACCGCACGAACAACCATCACACGCAGCAAACCTGCGAAATTGGTTTGTCCGCCTGAGGTTGCCCAGGTTAAGAATCCAAAAATGAACAATATTGCGACCGCCGCAAGGATACTATTGGTGATTTTGCCAAACCCGCGGACGATTTGAAAAACACCCAGAAGAGCCAATATTCCGGCGATTACATTTAAAGTGATTCCAGTCGAAAACACCCAATCTGCCATTATTGTGGATGAACCACCAGGAGTCATTAAAAAGGTAGTGACTGAACCTGCTTTTGTATTAGAAACAAACACAAACCAAATGAATAGTGCAGCGGCGAGAAAGATACTTCCCATGATGATGCGTCGTCGAAGTTCTCGAGCGCGCATCCCTTTACTGGTTGGTGCTGTAGTCGTAATTGTTGAGGTTGTCATGGATGTTTATCCTTTCCAACTGCGCAAGGATACAATATCCTCAGCTTGTTTTGATGGTTTCAAACGATAAAGCGTACGGATGATCGCCGGTGCGGCAATGAACGCAAGGATTAACGCTTGTAAGATGGAAACAATGTCGATTGGAACGCCAACCGTAAGTTGCATTGAACGAGCACCGTTTCGCAGGAACCCGAACAATAATGCTGAAAGAACAACCCCAAGAGGGTGGCTTTTTCCAAGTAGAGCCAAGGCAATACTGTCAAAACCATAGCCGCTCGAAAAAGCCGGGATCAAGCGGTGATTAACCCCCAAGACTTCGTTGGCGCCAGCCATTCCTGCCAAACCACCAGCCATAACCATGGCGATGACCGTTCTTGAAGTTACATTAATACCTGCGTACTGGGCGGCATTCGTATTTGATCCAACCATTCGCAGCTCCATACCCCAGGTGGTTTTGAAAAGCAATAGATAGACTAAAAATGCCATCAATAGCGCAATAAAGAATCCAATATGAAAACGTATGGGTGATGCAAACAATTGTGGTAATTCAGCACTTTCCAGAATCCAGGGCGTTTTTGGTGTGACTTCAGTAGGGTCCGCCATCGGACCTTTTAAGAGCCAATCGCTTAACCTGAAGGCGATGTAATTCATCATAATGGTCGTGATGACTTCATGTGCGCCTGTTTTTGCCTTCAAGAAACCAGGTACAAAACCCCAAAGGGCTCCACCCAGCGCACCGCATAACATGGCAACTGGAATGTGAATGATAGGGGGAAGGCCCGGGATTGCATACCCAGCCCAGACACCGGTAAGTGCGCCAATATAGATCTGACCTTCTGCACCGATGTTAAAGAGTCCAACTCTAAATCCAAGGGCTACTGAGAGGCCGGCGAAAATATAAGGTGTGGTTTGAACCAGACTTTCAAAAAATGGATTGATGGCTCTGCGGATGCTAAGGGGATCGCCGCTAGCAAACGCTGCTTGAATCTTCTGCGGGTTTCCAATTGCTCCGGTTAAAAGGGCGCCATAGGTATTGATTGCCGTGGTAAAGGCAGTACCAATACCCGAAAAGAACGATACCTTAAATGCCGCATAGACTTCTGGCGTTGTTGCGGCAACCAAAACACCACCTAAAATAATTCCGGTGAAAATCGCCAGAAAAATAACAGTAAAGTTACTTCTGGAAAATTCCTCCCAAAAAATGGCCAAACCATTCTTTTTTGTTTCCTGTGGTTTTTCAGGGCTCATATCGATTCCTTTATTCTTATAGCATTGATAAAAACTTAATTGCCCACTTGTGCGGTTTCGTGAACAATACCGGCCATCAACAGTCCAAGTTGTTCTTTGGTTGCAGTTTTTCCATCGACAATCGCAATAATTTTGCCCCGATACAAGACTGCAATCCTGTCTGAAAGCTGCATGACCTCATCGAGTTCGGTGGATACCAGAAGTACAGCGCATCCTTCATCTCTTTTATCCAGCAGCCGCTTATGAATATACTCAATCGATCCAACGTCCAAACCACGGGTTGGTTGAGAAGCAATTAATAGTTTGATTGGCCTTGAGAATTCTCGGGCAACAATAATTTTCTGTTGATTGCCGCCAGAGAGTGAACTTGCAGATGTGAACACACTCGGTGTGCGAATGTCGAATTTCTTCACCAGGGCTTCGCCGGTTTCGATAATCACTTTTTGATTAAGCCAGGCGCGATTCGAATAAGGTTTCAGATAATAAGTATTTAATACCAGGTTGTCTGAAATCGGAAGACTTAACACCAAGCCATCTTTTTGTCGGTCTTCAGGGATATGAGCGGTGCCCAATTCAGTGATGCGGCGGGGTGATGAATGTGTGATGTTATGTCCGGTAAGATTTACTTCGCCATCAATTGGTTTTAACAAGCCTGTTAGTGATCTGACCAATTCTGTTTGACCGTTACCTTGAACACCCGCAATTCCTAAAACTTCACCGGCGCGAACTTCAAATGAAATCCCATCAACTGCAATATTGCCTCGTGGATCAAGAACTTTCAATTCTTTCACATCCAAGATGACATCACCGGTTTTTTGGCTGTTTTTTTCGACTTCCAGTTTGACTTCCCGGCCAACCATCATGTTTGCCAATTCGTTCAATGTCGCCG
>PNNU01000417.1 GCA_013824385.1 Anaerolinea sp. | reverse complement strand
CTGTCCGTTGGGTGCATTATTGGGGCTACCCTCCAAATTTGCGCTCTTTCAGCGTCGCACAAAGGCAAATTGTTCTGAATGTGGATTGTGCACGAGGGACTGCCCTACTGACACGATCAACGCACAACTGAATTATCGAAGCGACCCTGCTGAATGCACCATGTGTATGAATTGCCTGCAAAACTGCCAAAAAGACTCTTTTTCCTTCACACCTAAATGGCGGCCCGCTGCCCGGCGGCCTTATGACCCTGATAAACGGCTTTTTCTTTCTGCAATGGGGATATCCGTCTTTTCAGTGGTGTTGATGAGTGTGGATTGGATCAAGCGCAAGACGAAGAATTTCTTGCTGCGCCCGCCTGGTGTGAGCGATGAGAGTGAATTCCTGTCTAAATGCATCCGCTGCGGCATCTGCCTAAAGGTATGTCCCACCCAAGCCCTCCAACCTGATTTCAGTCAATCCGGCCTTGAAGGAGTGTGGACGCCCATCCTGATTCCGCGCAACGGATTTTGTGATTTTGGCTGCAATTCTTGCGGACAGAACTGTCCGGTTCAAGCTATTCCGCCTTTATCCATTGAGGAAAAACGTCTGATCCAACTCGGCCGCGCCTACATCGATCACGACCGCTGCCTGGCCTGGTCGGATCACTCGAACTGCATCGTATGCGAAGAAATGTGTCCCCTACCTCAAAAAGCCATTACTCTGGATCAAGGTCAATTTACACTTCCTGATGGCAGCCTGGTAGATGTGCTGCTGCCAATCGTGGATCGTGATCGCTGCATCGGTTGCGGCATTTGCGAGAACAAATGCCCGGTCACCGGCGATGCCGCCATCCGTGTTTATACCCTAGACGCTTAGGATTTAGCGTACAAAGATTGAAGTTTTCGAATAATGACGGCGACCGTGTTATAATCCCGGTCTAATTTTTTACTATTTCCAGAAAGAGAGTTCCCTTGAGCGCTAAAACCGATTTAACCAAAGTAGCCAAAGACCTGGTTGTCAGCATGGAATATGAGTTGACCGTGGATGGTGAAATCCTTGATTCCACTGATGCCGGCGATCCTATTGAATTTATTCAGGGTTACGAGAATATTATTGCAGGTCTCGAAAAAGCCGTAGAAGGAATGGCCATTGGCGAATCCAAAGAAGTTTTCGTCAAGGCTGTTGACGCCTATGGCGAGTATGATGCCGATGGATTCGTAGAAGTTCCCAAGGCTGAATTTCCTGAAGACATCCCCATGGAAGTGGGTGTTGAAATCAGCGTTACCAATGACGACGGCGAAGACATGACTGCTTTTATCGAAGAAGTCAGTGTAGATTCCATCACATTGAATTTCAACCATCCTCTGGCTGGCAAAGATCTTAATTTCAAGGTCAAAATCACAGCCATACGCGAAGCAACAGCCGAAGAGTTGGAACACGGTCATGTTCACTTTGATGACTGCGAGTGCGGCGAAGACTGCGAATGTGAAGACGGCGGATGCAACTGCGGTAATCACTAAGTTGGATAAAAAAATCACCCATGAGGGTGATTTTTTTCTTTAAATGTCTAAAACTTCTCCAGGTTTCATCCATTTTACTTTTTGACCGGGGTAATGTACTTTCGCATAAAGATTGAGTCGTTGGGGATCAAGACTGTTCACCCGGAACATATCATTATGCATCGGAATGAGCACTGCGGCGTTAAGGTGTTGGGCAAGTTCAAGACTTTCTTCAGGATGCAGGTTGCCAATCATACCCATGGCTTCACGCGCAGCATCTCTGCCATTGGCCGGCAAACAGCACACGTCAAAATGATCAGAAATATTCAGTAGATTTTCCACCAATCCATCATACAAAATGGTGTCACCGGCGTGGTAAATCACCTTGCCATGCACCTCAATCACAAAACCCAGATAGGTGTATTCTCCAGTTGTATCATCTTGCTCAAGCCCATAATGCGCAGAAGGCAGCGTGGTAAATCGCAAGTCCCCAATGGCTTCTTGCTTAAACGCATGTGCTAAACGCAGTTGTTCCTCACCCACTCCTTCCGCTTTCAGATGATCAAGTGAGGGCTGAGGTCCAATCACTACGCAATGAGGATTGTTCTTCAAGATTGGCAGCAGAGTATCAGGATCGGTATGATCCGCGTGGTCATGGGTCACAAATATCGCATTAATTCCACGCACTGCTTGCGGATCTATTGGAGCGGGAAATGCCCGGTTGAAATGTTCGGCATCACCGATGCCGCTGGTAACCACATAATTGCTCAAATATGGATCGATCATGACACAAAGAGATTGATTTTTGAGTAGAAATCCAGCTTGTCCCAGGTATTTAAGTTCCATTTGGTCCATCCTCGTTTTCGAATATTACTACAAACCCTATACACTTTATACAATTATTTTTACGTAACTGTATAATATTATAAGTGAATGAAACATTAATCGTAACTTTCGAGGGAATATGAACATAAAAATTGTAACTGACAGCACCTGTGACCTTCCTACCGATGTAATTGAGAAGTATGGCATAACTGTTGTTCCAGCCTATATCAATTTTACCGACGGCAGCTATTTGGACGGAGTCGAAATCAGCCGAAAAGAGTTTTACGAAAGACTGCCCAAATATGAAATACCACCCACAACCTCTGCCCCGGCCATTGGCACTTTTGCCCGCGCTTACAAGAGGCTGATGGATGAAGGTGCAACAAACATCATCTCGATACA
>PNNU01000416.1 GCA_013824385.1 Anaerolinea sp. | reverse complement strand
TCAACTTGGCGAACTCGGAAGGTTGAACAGACCCTGAGAAAAGTCCACGTTTGGGGGTGGAGGCATCAGATGAACCAAAAACCAGAGTGGCAGCCAAAAGAGCCACAATGATTAGCATACCGACGACAACCCAACGTTTGTAGCGGTGATAATCAATAAAGGTAATGATGATCATGCCAATAATGCCAATGGCGCCGATGCCAAGCTGGCGTAAAACAGTGCCGTATTCAGAGTAACCCTGATATCGAGCAAACTGCCAGCTCGCGGAATAAACCATCAGCAGACCAAAAGCGAAGAGAGTGACAACGATGATCAATAAAGGTAGATCAAAGTTCTCACGGAAAGACAACTTTTTGGCGACAGTTCGGTTTACCGGCGAATTAATAGGTTGGTTCATGATAAGGCGTTCACCCATTTCTTGTAAAAGGTTCCCAGTTCCTCGAAATCACGGAAGGCATCATAACTGGTGCAGCCAGGTGACAGGAGGACAATATTGTTCTCTTTGGCAACAGTGACTGCCATATGTAACGCTTCTTCAAAATTTGAAGCTTTTTGAACATCGATCAAACGGTCGCCATCTCGGGGAGTACCAATGGCGGCAGATATTTTCTCGGCAGCTTCGCCGTAGAGGATGACATGTTCCACGCGATTGTGAATCATTTCAGCGAGGGCATTCCAGGGCAAATTCTTGTCGCGTCCGCCAAGGAGCAGAATTAACGGTTCTGAAAAGGATCTGATGGCGGCCATGGTGCGCTCGGGGGCAGTGGCGATGCAATCGTTAATCCAGGTAACGCCATTGAGGGTGCGAACCACTTCAAGGCGATGTTCCACGCCCAAAAATTCTTCAACGCCTTTGGCCATGGCTTCAAACGAGAAACCGGCAGCCGATGAGATGGCACAGGCAGCCAATACCGTGAGCAAATTGTGTTCACCTCTCAGCTGGATGCTGGTCTCGGGCAATACCATATAGATCTGATCGTTCTCCTGTAATCTCACGTATCCTCCCTCCATGAACATGCCGGTTTCGCCTGATGGCGGCTGTTTCAAACCAAAGCTGATCAATTTGCCTTGCACCTTACTGCGCAGATTCCATGAACCCGTATCTTCACGATCCAGGATGGCGATATCTTTCTTGTTCTGAAACTCAAGGATGCGGGCTTTGGCAGCGGTGTAAGCCTGCATGGTGCCGTGGCGATCCAAATGATTGGGGGTGATGTTCAAGACCGCGGCAATGTGCGGGCTGCGAGTCATCTGTTCAAGTTGAAAACTGGAGAGTTCGAGGATGACGATATCTTCAGGTTTAATTTCATCCAGGAATTCGACGAGGGGTAGACCGATATTACCGCCTACCCAGACTCTGCGGTTTTCTTGTGCTGCTGCTCTGGCCATGCGTCCAACCAGGGTGGTGGTGGTGGTTTTTCCGGCTGAACCGGTTATGGCAATCACAGGCGCCTGAACGGCTTCCATGAAGATTTGCGAATCGTTGCTGATGGGCAGATTACGTTTTTGGGCTTCGATAACAATTGGCACGGTGAGGGGCACGCCGCCAGAAAGACAAACCATATCTACCCGACTCAAAAGTGAAAGCGGATGATCGCCAAGTACCCATTCAATCTGCAAACCGGAAAGCATTTGCTTCTCGGATTTCATTTGTTCAGCGGGTCGTTTGTCATTAAGGATGACCCTGGCGCCTCTTGAGCATAAAAAGCGCGCCAAAGCCAACCCCTGGCGGGCGGCTCCAATAACCAGAACGCGTTTGTTATTCCAATCAGTCATCAAATAATCCTCTAAGCCATAGCCAGGGCGATACCAAACATGGCGGCCAATAAACTGATCAACCAGAAGCGTTGAACGACTTGAGTTTCACTCCAGCCGATCAACTCAAAATGGTGGTGCAAGGGAGCCATTCTGAAAAGACGTTTGCCGTGAGTCATTTTGAAATAAGCCACCTGCAGCACGTCGCTGGCGACATTGCTGATGGGGATGATGGCGATCAAAGGCAAGAGCAGCCATTGACCGGTCATGAGAGAAACCACACCCAACAGAGCTCCGAGTGATAGTGAACCGGTGTCACCCATGAAAAGCATGGCGGGATGTACGTTGAACCAGAGGAAACCGAACAAGGCACCCACAATGGTGAAGCAGAAGCGCCCCAAAAAGAGGTTGCCCTGCATCAAAGCGATGCCGCCATATGCAGCGAAAGCGGTGGCAGCGATCAAGCCAGCCAGACCATCCAGACCATCGGTGAGATTGACTGCATTAGACATGGCCACAATGATGAAAGTGGCGAGAGGTATATACCACATGCCGAGATTGAAGACAGCGCCAGAACCTGGCCAATACATCTGAGGCACATTGGCGTAATTTTTGAGAATAAAAGCGGCCACAATTGCCAGGATGATCTGAAGCAAGAATTTTGTTCGGGCGCGCATACCAAGACCACGACGGGGTCCACGAATGCCTTCCCAATCATCAATGGCGCCCAACACACCGAAGGCGATCATGACTATGAGAGGCAGCAAAATGGAACGACCCAACACGTTGATACCGAGGAGGGAAACAGCATTGAGCAGAATCGAAACCAGCATGACTGGCACAATGATCATGATGCCGCCCATGGTGGGTGTGCCCATCTTGGTGACATGAGAATCAGGGCCTTCCACGCGGATCATTTTGCCTAATTTGTAATGCTTGAGGATACGCAGCAGGGGAGATCCCCAGATGACAGCCAGGATAAAT
>PNNU01000415.1 GCA_013824385.1 Anaerolinea sp. | reverse complement strand
CTGGATGGCGAATCGTATGTATGGTTTGCAAAACTAATCGCTGTTGGTGAATTTTTAATCGGCATTGCCCTTATCCTCGGAATTTTTGTTGGTGTGGCGGCTTTCTTTGGCGGATTGATGAACCTCAATTTTCTTCTCGCTGGCAGCCTCAGTTCGGGTCCTGTCCTCCTGGTATTGGAAATGCTCCTGGTCATCGCCTGGAAAATTGCAGGATACTACGGTTTGGACCGCTTCTTCTTCAAATATGTCGGTGCCCCCTGGAAACCCGGTTTGTGGTTCCAAAAGAAAAAAGCATAGACTTCCATTTTACGAGATAATATAAACAGCATTTACACAAAAAGTATGGACGGCAAAATCGCCGCCCATACTTTTTGATACTAATTACATATTCAACAATTTCCTTAATCACATGGCCATGTTTGACACAAAAATAAGGTTGAAATGTACCTGCTCCAACTGGTGCAGATGACCCTATCAAATAAAAAGAGGAACTATTAATATATTACTGAACCACAACACTTTATTGATATCCCTTATCGGTTGTAACGACACATGGACGGCTTTAACGCCGTCCATGTTCTATAAAAATATTTTCCCCATTTTCAGTATGGAATTGATGACATTACAAAATTTACTCGAGAAATCTGGGTGAAATTAACCTACTGCACCTGATTCAAACGACTCTATCTATGTTTGTGATTATTCACTAGTATATAGTTCAGGAGTTACATGAAAAATTTGCTTTGGGGTTCGACAAACATGGAAAACTCCAAGGTGGTTGATGCCATGTTTAACAAAACGATTTTTTCGTGGTTATGGCTGATCGTAAGGATCTTTGTTGGCGCCCAATGGTTATCTGCCAGTGTTCACAAACTTGAATCGCCTGAATGGATGCAAACTGGCGAAGCTTTGAAATCTTTTTGGATAAATGCAGTCGCTATCCCGGCTGCACCGGCTAAACCGGCGATTTATTATCCTTGGTTTCGCATTTTCGTTCAATCACTGCTGGATAATCATTCGTACATCTGGTTTGGTAAGTTAGTTGCCCTTGGGGAATTACTGGTGGGGCTTGCGTTGATTCTAGGTTTTCTCGTTGGTGTGGCTGCCTTTTTTGGCGGTGTGATGAATTTGAGTTCCTTATTGGCAGGCAGTATAAGTTCCGGACCAGTGCTACTCGTACTTGAAATGCTGCTTCTGGTTGCCTGGAAAACTGCTGGTTACTACGGTTTGGATCGCTACTTCTTCAATTTTATTGGTGCCCCCTGGAAACCTGGAAGATGGTTTCAGAAGAAGATGCCGTGAAAAGCAATTTATAGGTAGAGACGGAACCTTACAGGTAGAAATCTTCTTTATTGGTAGATCTACCTTTAGTGGTATTTGAGACATGATCAGCATCCCTTTCGGGATGCTGATCATTTTAATCCCTCGACTCTTTTAAATGGTGATTTATCGCAAATCTTGCAATATCGATCCGGTTACGCAAGTCCAGCTTGGATAGAATATTGCTTACATAGTTGCGAATTGTGATCTCAGATAAATTAAGTACCTTTCCAATCTCTTTGTTGCTTTGACCTTCAGCCACAAGAGTCATAACTTGAAGCTCACGTTCAGAAAGATCAGCGAAAACACTCTCCTCGGCTTCTTTTTCCATTTTTTTCAATCGCTGAACCATCTTTGAAGTGGTTTGAGTATCAAAAGCCATTTCTCCAATGAATGCGGCTTTAATCGCTCTGAGCAATTCTTCATTGCCAACTTGTTTCAGTACATAACCTGAGGCGCCAGCCCGAATTGCTTGAGAAATAAAATCTTCACTTGAATGTGATGTTAACATCACCACCCGGGTATTCGGATACAGGCTCACAATATCTTTGCACACTTCTATTCCGTTTTTACCGGGGATTTGGATATCCAGAATGACCACATCAGGTTTATGAAGGTCGATTTGTGTCATTGCCTGATCTGCATTGCCTGCCTCACCCACAACGATGATGTCGTTTTCATCAGAGAGTAAGGTATTAAGCCCCAGGCGAACGACAGCGTGATCGTCAACTATTAACACTTTTATACTCATGATTTACTCCTTGACCGATAATTCCAACCTGACCGTTGTTCCCAAATTTTTCTCAGACTCAATGTGTAGTTCTGCTCCCAATAATTTTGAACGGTCCCTCATGTTTCTCAAACCATACCCTTGCTCAGCTGCAGGTGAAATACCTGCACCAAAATCGCGAACTTCAATAACCAATAAATTTTCATGATATTGAACCAGGATTTCCATTTCTGAAGATTTTGCGTGGCGAATTACATTTGACATGGCTTCATTCAAAAAAGCCGCGAGATGCCTTGCCTGGTCAATGGATAGTGGAGTAAGAGTTGTAATATCCCAAGTGGTTTTCACCTGGATATAATGGCGTGCTTCCTCAATTTTTGGCAGCAATGCACCTGCCAGATCCACTGTTACCACGTCACTTTTTTGCCGCGGCAAAAAATCACGCAGTTGATCAATAGCCTGGTTAATCGCATTGACCAACCTGTCTGCATCTTCTCGGTTTTCTGTTTTCACATGCCGCTTTAATGATTGTGCCAATAACCCCGAAGCATAAACCTGTTGCAAGGCGCCGTCGTGCAAGTCGCGAGCCATGCGTTCTCTTTCATTGGCGACCACCTGCGCCTCTTCCATATTTCGAATCATGACTTCAGTTTCAATATCAAAAATTTCAAGAATCCGTGTAAATGAGATAAATAAAAT
>PNNU01000414.1 GCA_013824385.1 Anaerolinea sp. | reverse complement strand
GCTGTGGCTGAGCGCATTCACCATCCTGGCGAATTTGATTGAGGGTGGCTTTTCGACGCTTATCGGTGCTCAGGATGAAACCCTGGCACTCTTCGGTTTTGGTATCGACAGTTTCGTTGAAGTGATTTCAGCCGTGGGTATCACCATGATGCTGGTGCGGACTTTTCGAAACCCGGAATCTTCTCGCTCTTCGTTTGAAGGGCTGGCGCTCAAAATGACAGGCGTCGGTTTTTACCTTCTTGCTGCAGGGCTGGTGATTACATCCGTATTGAGTTTGATTTACCGGCAGCGGCCTGAAACCACTATAGGCGGCATAATCATTTCGCTGATTTCTTTATCAGTGATGATCTTTCTCTACCTCGCCAAGCTGAAAACCGGCAGGCAGCTCAATTCAGCCGCCATTATCGCGGACGCCAACTGCACAAAAACCTGCATCTATATGTCCGTGGTGCTGCTGGTGTCAAGCCTCACGTTTGCCCTGACAGGTTTCGCCCTGCTCGACGCACTGGGAGCTTTGGGTATTGCTTGGTTTGCTTTTTCAGAAGGCAAAGAGGCTTTTGAAAAAGCCAGGGGAGTACATGAGGATTGCTGCGATTAGTTAATCATCGCAGTCGAATGTTAAAAATCCAACACTTATTAGTTTAAACCTTTTACAAATAATATCCCTTTCAAGTTTCATAGATATATAATGAAACTAATGTAATAGGTCTCCTTTATTGGTATCAAATGGTTTTTTGTGGAGGGTGTGTATGGTTGCAAAATTCGCATCACGTACTATATCGATTCTGGTTGTCGAAGACGATCCCGTTGTACAAAAAATTATGCTGCTCACATTAACCAAGGCCGGGTTCTCTCCCATCCTGGCATCAAATGGTATTGAAGCATTAAGACAGGTGAAAATTGCATTGCCCGACTTGATCATTTCAGATGTGATGATGCCTGAAATGGATGGTTTTGAGATGCTTAAGGTCTTGCGGGCAGAGGCAAAAACTTCATTCATCCCTGTGATTATGCTGACTTCAAGGGATTCATGTGAAGATATCATCGGTGGTTTAAATATGGGGGCTGATGATTATTTGCCCAAGCCCTTTGACCCGGATATCCTGGTTGCCAGAATTCGATCCAAGATCAATCGTCCTCCTGTGCCCGTTGAAAATTTAATCATCGATCGTAAAACCGGGTTGCTCTCCACTCAAAATTTTCAAGCGGAAGCCAAACGAGAGCTTTATCGAGCAGCCAAAAGTGGAAAAACCGGTTGTCTTGCTTATTGCGAATTAAACGAAATGCCGCGCCTGAGAGAACGGCTGGGTGATCGCGCGGACCGCGAAATTTCCGAACAAATATCTGATGTTTTGCAGGAAACCGCACACCCGTTGGATATTTTTGGTCACGATCCTTCTGGAAGATTCCTGATCTTGATTCCTGAAACGGATCAAAATGAATGTCGAACCTACCTAAAAGAGTTATCAGACAATTTATCCTCGTTAAACTTCTTTGCGGATGCTGAAAGTGTCAGACTCACTCCGATCATTGGCTTCACCTTTTTCGAAAAGGAAAAGGATTTCGAGGAAGTTGATGAAAAGACACAAATCGCCCTGGAATATGCCCGTTCTCAAATGGATCTGGAACCCAAGCTTTACAACGAAGAAGCCCAAAGGACGGTAGACAAAATAAGAAACACTTCAATCCAAAAGAAATCTCTTTCACCTCTTTCTCGATTTTTTCAGGAGAACAGAACGCTGTTCCAGTTTCTGATTACGACTGTGATGTATATGGTCATTCCATTTCTGATGTATTGGTTCCTGGATAAGATCGGCGCAGACATCACCCCGGTAGTTTATTTCATCATTGTGTTTGCTTTGTTGATGACTGCCATCATCATCTGGATAGAGGGATTACTTGCTTTGAAGGAACAAAATCCGCCTGAAGACCCTGACTTGAAATACCCTCCGGCAAGCGCAATCATCGCAGCATATATGCCGAATGAAGCCTACACCATCGTAGACACGATCAAGCATTTTCTCGAGCTGGACTATCCGAATAAGCTGCAAATCATTTTGGCTTATAACACGCCGAAGACCCTGCCAGTTGAAAAGACGCTCCAACAGCTCGCCAAAAAAGATCCCCGTCTGGTACTGCTGAAAGTGGAAGGCAGTGAATCCAAATCACAAAACGTGAATGCGGCCATCGCGCACGTGACCGGTGAGTTTGTCGGCATCTTTGATGCGGACCATCATCCCCAACAAGATGCGTTCATGCGCGCCTGGAAGTGGCTGGCAGAAAGCTGTGATATTGTGCAGGGCCACTGCCTGGTGCGCAACCACGACGCCTCTTTCATCGCCCGAATGGTGGCCGTGGAATTTGAGGCCATCTACGCGGTCAGCCATCCCGGGCGCACAAGGCTTTATGGGTTCGGCATCTTTGGCGGGTCCAACGGCTTCTGGAAGACGGAACTGCTACGGCAGACCCGCATGCACGGGTTCATGCTCACAGAAGATATTGACTCATCCATGCGCGTCACCGAAGAAGGCGCCATCATTGTCACCGATCCGCTGCTGGTGTCACGTGAGTTGGCACCCGGCACGCTTAAGGCCCTCTGGCATCAACGCATGCGCTGGTCACAAGGCTGGTTCCAGGTTTCGCTGGAGCATTTCCGTAACGCCATCCGTTCGAAAAGACTGACTCCCCGTCAAAAGCTGGGCGCGGTTTACCTTCTGGCCTGGCGGGAACTGTATCCATGGATTTCATCGCAGATGTTTC
>PNNU01000413.1 GCA_013824385.1 Anaerolinea sp. | reverse complement strand
TTGATTTGCCTGATCCTAAATGTTGAAACGGCGGCGATCTTTCAAGCTGACCCGAGTTACCCAACATTGAAATGCGTATGCCTGCATGGACGTTCAACGGATTTCCCAGAGGAATTACCTTCGACCGACTTAATCCGCTTAACCGAGCCGGCGATCTGGACCCCCGTTGACCGGGCAATCACCGAGATCCATAAATATGCACGCATTAATTCTGTTGAATATGTGGCGACTGCTCCTTTAAAACTGGATGACGCTGCCATCGGCATTTTGGCGGTTTGCGGCAGGGGAGTACTCCCCAGAGAAATGCGCCTCAGCGTCTTGCAGTACCTTTCATTTCATATTCTTAATTTCATCCAGAAATCGATGCTGACAAAAAACCTCGAAGACCGAATCGTTTTAGAACAACAAAGGATGGAAGCACGCAACGCTACCTTCGAGAATATGCAAGAAGCAGTTATTGTGTTGAATAACGACCTGGTGATCATTGAGATCAATCAGGCAGCAGAATGGATGCTAAATTACGCAGAACAAGAAGTGCTGGGTCAGCCTTACGATAATGTCCTTATCGGTACGGATAAACTGCAGCCTGCACTCGAAGATGCTAAAAATGGCAACACCACCCATAATCTTGGCAAGGCCAATCTCAATCGGCGCAACGGACAGTCGTTTCCTACTCAGATGAAAGTAATCCCGGTCATGCGTGATAAAAAGGTTTATTCGATAGAAGTGCTGCTTTCTGACATCAGTGAAAATGAACAGCAGAAAGCGTTAACCCAGCAGCTTGAAAACCGCGCATTGTTGGGTGATTACACAGCAGCCATTGCGCATGACCTGAGGAACCCGATCAACAGTATTTACACCGGCATCCAATTATTGGGAACAAAGCTGGCGCCTGAAGACCCCAATCAGGATAATATCGCGCGCATTCAAAACGATTGCACACGGCTTAATAACCTGCTCGAATCATTGATGTCCTCAGTCCGTACTGTGGATACCCAGATGGAACTCATTGATCTTGATCAGTACCTGCACAAAATCGTAGACCGCTGGCGGCCAAAATTTGCCAAAGTCAACGTAAACCCGGTGTTTAATATTGAATCCAATCTACCAAAAATTATGGGTGACCCAAAATCGTTGGATCGGGTGTTTACCAACCTGATCACCAACGCGCTGGACGCCATGGCTGAAAAAGGCGACACTCTGGCAGTCACTGCGGTAATGAACAAGGAAATCGCAAATCACCCCTTTGTGGATATCAGCATTACTGATAATGGACCGGGCATTCCAGAAGATGTGAAAGAGCATTTGTTCTCTCCCTATATGACCACCCGCAAAAAAGGAACTGGATTGGGGCTATTCCTTACAAAACAGATAGTCACTGCACACAAGGGCAGTATTAGTGTAAACTCGTTTCCAGGTGGAACCGTTTTTACCATAAGATTACCTGCTGAAGATGGAGATTGAACATGAGTTTTTGCGTTTTGATCGTGGATGATGAAGAAAGTGCCCGACAAAATATTGGTGAATTTCTAAAGGGCAAAGGGCACGAAATCATTGAAGCCGGAACCCTCTCAGAAGCGCGAGAACGTGTTAAACGTGGAGAGGGAGATGTAATCCTCCTGGATGTGCAGCTTCCCGACGGATACGGTCCCAACCTGATCATGGAAACAGCCATGCTGGCAGTTCGCCCTCCCATCATCGTGATTACCGGTTTTGGCGATATTGAAACTGCCGTGGACGCCATGAAGAACGGCGCACTGGATTTCTTAACGAAACCCCTGGATTTTGTCCAATTGGAAAAGTCATTGGCCAAAGGGTTGGAAATTGTGGCAATGCGGCGTGAAATTGCCCATTACCGCGAAGTACAAATGCAAAAAAGCAATTTTGTCATCGGGCAGACCCCTTTGATGAAAACGGTTGTGGAACAGTCATTAAAAGCCGCTGAAGCTCAAGTATCAGTTATGATTACTGGTGAAAATGGTACAGGCAAAGATGTGTTGGCGCAATACATCCATGCCAATGGACCAAGAGCAAGCAAACCCTTTATCGCCATCAACTGTGCAGCCATTCAACATACAGTGCTGGAATCTGAATTGTTTGGGCATGAAGCCGGCGCCTTCAGCAGCGCGGACCGCAAGAAACTTGGCTTGATGGAAGTTGCCGACAACGGCATACTCTTTTTGGATGAAATCTCATCCATGCCGCTCGAGATTCAAGCGAAATTGTTGCGAGCCATCGAAACGCACTCATTCATGCGGGTCGGTGGAACACAACTTATCAATGTTGATATTCAAGTGATCGTGGCTTCCAACCGCGATTTGCAAGCCATGGTAAAAGAAGGTGGCTTTAGACAAGACCTGTACTATCGCTTGAAGAAAATTGACCTTGATCTGCCTCCGCTGCGCGAACGCAAAGTGGATATTCCAGAAATGGTGGGATATTTCATACGTCAGAATAATGGCAGGCAGGGGGCTAATATTACGGGTGTTTCTCCGCAGGCTATGGAAGCTTTGCTCAAATATGATTGGCCAGGCAACATCCGCGAATTGGCCAACGCCATAGAAAGAGCATTAATCTTTTGTGACGGTGAAACAATCGCACTGGGCGATCTTCCGCGCGACATCTTGAATCCACGCTAGGAAATTATTGGCATAAACCTTGCATCATGCCCTTTAGATAATAAATATCTGGAGGGCACGATGTTTTCTATGACTGTAAATGACTTTCTGCTTTCAATGGCCACCGCTTTATTGATCTGCGGTATCGTGATGCTTGG
>PNNU01000412.1 GCA_013824385.1 Anaerolinea sp. | reverse complement strand
ATCATTTGGGATATCTAAGGTATAAAGCGTGCCGTCTTTACCCGTCACAGAAAGCGACCCGCCTTGGGTGGTGATCAATGCGCTGCCACTTTGCGTGTCATCCATAGACACGGTCACATTAATTGGATCGGTGTTGGCTTCAAAAACATAGGCATATTCCTTTGATTTTCCTCCGCCAATTAAACTTCCAATCGGTTGGCAGGCTGCAAGAACCATTACAAATAATATTGCTGCCGAAATCCATCGAATTTTCATTATGCTCCTTCTCATTATTTTCAAACCAAGACAATCAGAAAATCCTTTCGTAAAGTATCTTTCCTGACTACCTTCCTTTCAAAACTAAAACTTATAAATTGGATAAACATAGTCTTATATTAGCTCTTTAAGCTCATGCCAGTCAATAGTCTGGAACAAATTGATTATTTTCACCTTTTCTGAAAACACTATATCGTTTATAATCAAATTTGATAATTATCGAAATAGAAAGCGGAAAATGGATAAACAAACACAAGAACTTTTGGAACTCTTAAAATCACTGGCGGATGAAAGCCGCATTGCCATCATTCGGTTATTGGCGCAGCAAGAAGTCGCTGTGGGTGACCTGGCAAAACTGGTCAATCTTGGCGAGCCTACTGTTTCACATCATCTCTCAAAATTGCGTGAAGTGGGGCTGGTCACGGTTCGAACCCTGGGAAATCAACGTTTCTACCGCCTGAATGAAAGTGGTCTTCAACATTTCAAAACGCTCTTTGCTGATCTTGAAAAGAGTCCTGCTCACAAATCTGTGGTCATCTCAGACAACCAGTGGATTGAGGATCTTCCATGGGATGATGCCGACAAGGTCATCCTGCAGGAATATACGGTTAACCACAGATTGACTCACTTGCCTTCAAAACAAAAAAAGTTAATGATCATTTTATGCTGGCTTGTTTCTCTTTTTGAAAAAGACCGCCTTTACTCCGAGCTTGAAGTAAACGAAATCTTGAAAGAGGTTTACGAAGAGGATTTCGTCAGTCTGCGGCGTGATTTGATCGACTTTGGATTTTTACGTCGCGAGCGCGGTGGCAGCAAGTATTGGAAGGCTTAATCTCAGCCATCGAATTTCATTTTTATTAAACAAGAAAGTGATGCAAAATGACCAATCAAACAACTTTCCAATCCAGTCAGGAATTGGGACTCATGCAGGGGTTTCCTCCCCAAGCCGATAAACGGGCAACTCATGAAAATCAATTGTTTGCTCCTTATAATCGTTGGAGCTTTCAAAATGAACTGAAACTGAATCGCACTGTCGAAGTTTGGACGAGTGGCAAGCCTGCCTCAGTTTTTGAGACCAGTCCAATGGATTTGTCCGGCGTGACCTATCGAAACATGGCAGGCACGGAATTCACCTTTGAAGATATGGTCGAAATGAGCTATACCGATGGGATCATGGTCTTACATAAAGGAAAAGTAATTTACGAGCGCTACCTTAATGGGATGCAGCCACATACCCTGCATGCCTGGGCGTCGGGTAGCAAGTCTGTGACAGGCACCCTTGCATCTATTCTCGCATCTGAAGGTTTGTTTGACCCCGAAAAACTGGTCAGTTTTTACCTGCCAGAACTTTCAACGAGTGGTTTTGGAGATGCCTCCATCCAACAGGTCATGGATATGACCACCGCCGTGGACTTTCCAGACCACCAATCTGATCCTGCTGCGGAAAATTGGCAGTATGGGGTGGCAGCAGGTTGGTGTAAACGCCCGGAGAGTTATTCCGGCGCGGAAAATATCTATGAAATACTGCCGCTGATGAAAAAGTGTGGTGAGCATGGGCAGCGATTCGTTTATCTCACCCCAAACACCGATGTGTTAGCCTGGTTGATTAAACGCTTGACCGGAAAAACCCTTGCTGATTTGATGCAGGAGCGGTTATGGTCAAAACTTGGAGTCAACCGCGATGCCTATTGGATTGTCGATTCATCCACAGCAGAAACAGCCGGGTCTGGCCTGATCACAACTCTCCCAGATATGGCCAGGTTTGGACAAATGCTGCTACAAAAAGGTTACTTTAATGAGCAACAGATCGTCCTTCCGGCGGTGATAGCTGATTTTGAAAACGGGGCAGACCCTGAAGTCTTCTCTCGTGGACCGGCTTCAAGCCCGGGGAACCGGGGCTATTCCTATCACAATCAATGGTGGGTGACGCACAATGCCTCCGGTGCTTATATGGCGATGGGATATGGCGGGCAAATTCTCTACATCGCACCTAATGCAGAAATGGTAATTGCCAAGTTCAGTTCCTACCCGACACCCACACCAGCCGGTAATGAATTCTACAGCGCCTTTGCGGCTTTCCCCGCTTTGGCAAAAAAACTGATGGAAACGGCGTGAACTGAGAAGATCAGAACATTAAAAAAATCGAAGCAGTCCGGGTGGGCGAGGAGGGTCGCGGGTTTATGGTGGTGGCATCCGAAATGAGTAAATCTGCCAATTATGTCAGGCAGGTTACCGAAGACATTTCTCAGATTGTAAACGCCATTGGGCTGACATCACAATCTTAGTGAGATTTTAGAATTTGGATTTAGCTCTGCACTTGTTGATTTATAATCAAGATCGCAACATCATTTACATTCCATCAGGAGCCGCAATGGGCAAATTAACCCGCTACAAAATTCACCAGAAACTGATCTCCATCGGAGATGATTACTGGATTGAGAATGAAGAAGGTCAAAAAGCATTTAAAGTGGACGGCAAAGCCCTGCGCATTCGCAAGACTTTGATCGTTGAAGACGCCGAAGGAACCCCTCTCTGCCGCAT
>PNNU01000411.1 GCA_013824385.1 Anaerolinea sp. | reverse complement strand
TTCCAACATTTTCAGTAACCATATTAACAGTCTATAATATTTAAAGTCTAAATATTGTAATTGAACAAAACGATCTTTCTATCACCTGAGCAGAATGATGTCATCTGGATCATCTTTTGATAGATGCCTCTACAATATATGCTATACTGTAATCAATCCCATCACAATTTTTACAATATATACTGTAGATTGAGTTTTGTAAATACAACATATTGCAATTCCAATGTCAAGCTGTTTATACACCAGAATTTTTCATAGAAACACAATTGGCTCGAAAAATGTTCATTCCGCAAAATTGCTGTTATGGGGAATCCAGGAAAGCACAAAAAAATTGTATAAAAACTTTAAAATGTAAGTCTTGGTGAAATTTCTATATTACACTTCATGACATTCTGGATAGATCGAAGGATTGGTAACTGGAAATAGAAAAGGGGTTGGAGAAATGATATTGTCCAGCCCTTATTGTTTAAGGTGCCGAAGGCAGACTCGATCTCTTACGAGATTATTCCCAGTAGCCCTTGAACATAATTTCAGCCTGAAAATGGACATTATCATCGTTTGAGTTTACTTGTCAATGTTGATAAAAAACATTTCCTTTTTATTATGAATACAAAATGTTATTAAAAACCCGATTGACAATGATAAACCGCACAGAAATCTAAGCAGCCTTCACTATCTTCACAGCACAGATCTTGAGTTCAGGAATTTTTGAAACAGGATCAAGAGCGCTATTGGTCAAGTTGTTCACTGCTGATTCATAAAAATGGAATGGCACAAAAACAACCCCATGATCTGTGATCTCGGAAACCTGCGCTTTTATTCGCATGGTTCCTCTTCTCGAAGTAATATTGACGTATTCTCCGTCAACGACTTTGAGTGCTTTTGCATCTTCCACATTGATTTCCGCCAAGGCTTCAGGATAGATGCGATTCAAGGCGTTCCCCTTGCGCGTCATCGTTCCGGTATGATAATGCGCATGTACGCGTCCCGTTGTCAGAATAAACGGATATTCCGCATCCGGAAGTTCTGCAGATGGCTGATACTCAATAGGGAAGAAAACCCCCTCTCCTCTTGTAAATTTCTGGGTATGGAGAATGGGAGTCCCCGGATGATCCGAAGTCGGACATGGCCAAGCCAGACCGCCTTCATTTTCTATCCGATCGTAAGTGATACCACCATAGCTTGGTGTGAGGCGATTGATTTCATCCATCACCGAAGAGGAATTCGAATAATCCATCTCATATCCCATTTTTTTGGCGATACCTGAAATAATTTGATGGTCTCCAATCGATTCCCCTACCGCATCCAAAGCCTTGCGCACCAGGAGCACCTTGCGTTCAGTGTTCGTAAATGTTCCATCCTTCTCTGCAAAACAGGCGCTCGGGAGAACCACATCAGCAAGCTTGGCGGTCTCTGTCAAGAATAAATCCTGTACAACCAGGAAATCCAGTGATGACAATTTCTTTTCAACATGATGGACATCGGCTTCGCTCAGCATCGGATTTTCGCCCATGATGTACAGAGCCTTGATCGGTCCGCCAAGGGCGGTCATCTCGGTGACGGTCAGACCAACTTTTTCAGGGAGTGCGTTCACTTTCCAGGCTTTGGCGAATTTATCCCTTACGGTGCTATCGGTTACTGCCTGATATCCCGTAAAAACATTGGGTAAGCCTCCCATATCGCATGCACCCTGTACATTATTCTGACCACGTAGCGGATTGACACCGCTTCCCTCAATTCCGACATTTCCACAGAGCATCGCAAGAGAAGCAATGCATTTGACGTTGTTCGTACCGCTGGTATGCTGAGTGATGCCCATAGCGTACAGAATGGCACCAGGTTTTTCTGTTGCATATAGACGCGCGGCCGCAGCAAGATCCTTGGCAGGGATACCCGTGATACCGGCAACATGATCCGGTGTATATTTCAACACAATTTTCTTTAGCTCTTCATAACCGGTTGTGCGCTGATTAATGTACGCTTGGTCTTGCAGGTTTTCATTAATAATAACATTCATCAACCCATTAAGCCAGGCAACATTGGTACCTATTTTTGGGCGCAGCCAGAGATGACATATGTCTACGAGCTTAATTCTTCTCGGATCGACCACAATCAGTTTCGCGCCGTTTTTCATAACGGCCTCATGAATATAGTTGGCGATAATCGGATGATTCGCCGTGGTATTCGTCCCGGTAATCAGAATAACTTTTGACTTCAACACATCCTTTAGGGGATTGGTCATTGCTCCGCTGCCGAATGTGGCGGCCAGACCGGCCACCGTCGAGGAATGTCAGAGACGTGCGCAGTGATCAACATTGTTGGTACCGATTACCGCGCGCATAAACTTTTGAAAAATATAATTATCTTCGTTCGTACAGCGGGCCGAGGCAAATCCACCGATGGCATCCGGTCCGCTTTCCTTTTTGATTTGGCTGAATCTTTTCGCTACAAAACTCAAGGCCTCATCCCAGCTGGCTTCCTCAAATTTTCCATTCCGCTTGACAAGTGGTTTTGTCAGACGCTGATCGCTGGCAATGAATTCATACCCAAAACGGCCTTTCACGCACAAACTGCCTTGATTTACGCCAATATCATTCGTACCGGTAATGTTTACAACTTGATTATTAAGAACATGAAGTTCCATTTGACAGCCGCAGCCGCAATAGGTGCATGTGGTAGGCACCTTCTTAACGACAAACGATCTGGACTTCATCTTGCTAACATTTTCAGTCAGCGCGCCTACCGGACAAAGCTGCATACATTCTCCACAGGATACACATCTGTCCGGATGGAAAAC
>PNNU01000410.1 GCA_013824385.1 Anaerolinea sp. | reverse complement strand
GTTGCACTTCCGATTTTGATGCCCTCCATCCTTGGATCCATGATTTTATTGTTCGGCAATTCTTTTGGCGCCTATGCCACAGCTTATTCGTTGACAGGCGGTTTTATTAATCTCATCACAATCGTCATCGGTTCACAAATTAAAGGGGATATTTACTATAATCCCGGCCTGGGGTATGCCCTGGCAGTCGGCATGATCTTCGTCATGGCGGTAATGATGTCCATTTATTACGCGTTACGGCGCAGAAGTGAAAGGTGGCTGCGTAAATGAAACGAAAACCGTTCTGGTCTTGGGTTTGGATTATTATCGGCGTAATTTATTTTGTCTTGCCGTTGTATTCGACGTTTGATTTTTCATTACGTGCCAAGAAAGGCATTCTTTCTTTTTTGGCCTACCAAAACGTTTTCAAAGATCCTAATTTCTGGGCTACTATAAAATTTTCTCTGGTTATTGCCGTTTTTACCATTATCGTCAGTATCTTGCTCGTAGTCCCAACTGCTTACTGGATTCGCCTTCGCTTGCCGCAATTACGCGGCATGTTGGAATTTATCTCAATGCTGCCATTTGTTGTGCCGGCTATTGTGCTCGTGTTTGGCATGATCCGCGTCTTTAGCGGCTCGCCTTTTTTCTTGACCAATTCTTATTTTGGCACAAATGCATTGCTGGTGGCGGCTTATGTGGTGCTGGCACTGCCTTATGTTTTTAGATCTGTCGATACAGGGTTGGCTGCCATTGATGTTATTTCGCTTACCGAAGCAGCACAAAGCCTTGGCGCAAGCTGGCCGACGATTATGTTCAAAGTCATCTTCCCCAATTTGAAAGTAGCTATCATCAGCAGCGCCTTTTTAACCCTGGCCACAGTAATTGGTGAATACACAATTGCCAGCTTCATGGTCGGCATCAAGGCTTTTGGCCCTTACATGTCATTAATCGGACAGAACAGAACCTATGAATCTTCTTCACTCGCCATTATCAGTTTTATGGTCACCTGGGGATTCATGGGCCTGATTCAATTGTTCAACCGCGGCAAAGCTGATTCCAGCTCTTTGGCCGGAGCTCGATAAAACTGTTACTCAAAATTCTGAAATCATAAGGTGAATTATGGCTTTTCTTTCCCTTTCTAACATCTCAAAAGTTTTCGGTTCCACGGCGGCGGTTGAAGATTTTAATCTTGAAGTAGAGAAGGGCGAGTTTGTCTCTTTCTTGGGGCCGTCTGGCTGTGGAAAAACCACAACCCTGCGAATGATCGCCGGGTTTGAACTGCCCACAACCGGCTCGATCACCCTTGATGGAGAAGATATTACTTACAAGTCACCCAATCAACGCAATGTAGGTATGGTTTTCCAGTCTTATGCATTGTTTCCCAATTTGACCATCGGACAAAACATTGGCTTCGGCCTTCAAGTACGAAAGGTTCCTGAAGCTGACATTAAGAAAAAGGTTGATGAAATGCTCAACCTGGTTCATCTAGAGAGTCATATCAATAAATATCCCTACCAACTTTCAGGCGGGCAGCAGCAACGTATTGCCTTGACCCGCGCCCTGGCAATTAATCCACGGGTGCTGCTGTTGGATGAACCACTCTCAGCGCTGGATGCCAAAATCCGAGTAGAGCTGCGGCTTGAGATTCGCCGCATTCAACAGACCATGGGAATCACCACTATTTATGTGACCCACGACCAGGAAGAAGCCTTGTTAATTTCTGACCGGGTGGTGGTCATGAGCCAGGGCTTGATGGAACAGGTCGGTACTCCAGCCAATATTTACAATTTTCCATCCAGCGAGTTCGTGGCTCAGTTTGTTGGACAGTTAAACATGCTGCCCGTCACGCAGGTGGATTTGAAGGAAAACACTTGTGTGCTTGCCGGGCAGAAAGTCAAATTCGAACACTCTCCTGAACGAAAGATCAGCGACTCTCCCCGCCTGGCAATTCGACCTGAAGAGCTTCAAATCGGCACGGGCGAGGGCAGAAATGCGTTAAAGGGAAAGGTGGAATCTGTCTTATTCCTTGGCGCGATCGTGCGTCTTCGGGTCGATGTTGGAGGAGTAATGCTCTCGGCAGATTTCTTTAATGAAAGAACTCGAACCTTGCCCAGGGTTGGAGATGACGTGATTGTCAGCTTCCCGGAATATTCCTGTTGGATGGTGTAATTAATTACCCTTGTTCTATGTTGCTCTTATTTCTGAAATCTATATAATGATTTGAACCCAAATTATTCTTAAGATTTCACATTAATCTTTTAAGGAGGCTCCATTGGAAATCAGTCCAACAACCTCATCGAATGAAAGGATTAACATTCGCATTAATGGCGAATGGCGTGAGTTCGAGGTTGGTAAAGACCTCCAACCCTGGACGACGCTTTCTGCATTTCTTCGCGAATGCCTTGGTTACACCGGCCTGAAAGTTAGTTGTGACGAAGGTGCATGCGGCGCTTGCACAATCATTTTGGATGGGAAAGCGGTTCTTTCTTGTATGATCCTGGCAGTCGAAGCCAATGGTAGAGACATCCTCACCATTGAAGGACTGCCGAAAGATGACCCGGTAATCCTGGCATTTGCCGAACAGAGTGAGCCGGGGCACGGAACTGCCCTTCAATGCGGATACTGTACCCCTGGCTTTGTGATGACCACCAGGGCGCTGCTCAATGATAATCCCAACCCAACCATGGATGAGATTCGTGAAGCTCTTTCAGGCAACCTCTGCCGCTGCGGATGTTATGATGCCATTGCATATGCGGTGACTCATGCTGCTGAGAAGATTGCTTCAATTGGAGGTCGCTCATGACCATTCCTTATAAGCCTCGAGTAAAACGTAAATTT
>PNNU01000409.1 GCA_013824385.1 Anaerolinea sp. | reverse complement strand
TGGATTGCCGGCTTGCTTAGCGTAAGCAAGTGCTATTTCGATGTCATACCCTTGTAAACCTGTCGAGGCATTGCCATCAGTGTTGAACAGGATTCCCCACCAATATTCGACGTAATTAGTGGGCACATGGCTTTGGTTGAAAGTCAACGTTGATGGAATATGCAACAACTTGATTCTTACAAAGACACTGTCAAAGGTTGAGGTAGTTACCGTAATAGGCACCGTTACAGTTCGGACTGGAGAAGAATTATCACGCACTGTAACCGAAGTCGAGCCTGCAAAAGTACCGTTGACTATAAGAGTCGAAGTACCACCGATGGAGGCGGTCGCTATCGATGCGTTCGGTGGATTCTGGATTTCGTATGGTAATGTTCCACCAGAAATCTGAGCCTGTGCATTCTGCCCCACCTGCACGGTAATTGAACTTGGGTTAGCCGTGAGAGGCAAGGTAGACCTTGTCACGGTTCCTTGTCCGTTCGTATGGGTGCCAAGGCAATCATTGCCAGAAAACGTAAATGTCATGGTATTACCACTCACTGTACCAGTGCCAGAGAAGGTCCCGGAGCAATTAGTGGTCGTTTGATGGAGGGTGAAAGTTAACGTACTACCACTAAGCGTTCCACTAACCGTGCCTACACCACCAGCCTGCGATGAATATGTCCCTGTCACGTTCGAACCGGATTGTGAGAGAAGCAAAGTAATTTGTGTTGGCGTTGTAATAATACTCGTTGTGAACGCTCCAATCCATGTTCCGGTAAGGTCGAGTCCTCCGCTGGTTACAGTAATTGATACTGAAACAGTATTAGCACCCGAACTATCCCGTACAAGAACCGATGCAGAACCGGCCGCAACGCCTGTGACTTTCAGAGTATCACCACTCATCGTTGCAGTAGCAATGGACGTGTTGGGTTGGGTTTGAATGCTGTACGGCCGCGTTCCGCCTGATATTCTCGCAGTTGCTTGCTGTCCAGCCTGAACACTCATAGAGCTTGGAGTTGCAGTAAGCCCGCCACCACCTCCGCCCGTTGGCGTTTCATCTTTCTTGCATCCTGCGAGAAAAAGCAGAGTGAGAAAAATGGCAAATGTTATTTGTGATCTCATGGCTTTAGTCCTTTCTTTAGTATGGGCAATTGCAACTAACGTTCGAGCAACCACGCCGTTTGTTTTGCCGCTATAAACGACTCATTCATTCGCGGCAAAACAAATGGAGTGAGCACAATAATTCTCTTATGTAAAGAGCGAACGTCGTGGTTGCGATTGCTAGCTGAAGTGCTTCTCCATCTGTTAATTGAGTTGCTCATAATAGTTTACCAATTCTATAAATATATATTTATTCCAAATTTTAGATTCGTCGAAGGTATATAAAAATGCCTTTCCCTTTTTCCATTTGTGATACTCCATTCAATGGAGCCTCTGCTATTTTCGACCTTTCCACTTTTGGTTATTTCATCAAACTCAAACTCAATTTTTGGAATATAGAGATAATCATACTCGAAATAAGTTGTGATTACGGGACTGATTGACCATTCGATACCTAGGCAAGTATTCAAATTCGGTGTAGTAACGTTTGCAGTTTCATCAAATCTAACTGAATATTCTAAATCTAAATCTCCATAGTAGGTCCACCCATTTTCCTTTTCATTCAATTTCAATAGAGAGAGTCCAATACCAAGCCCTATGTATCCTCGAAGGGAGCTAGTAATTGGACTACTAACTTTAAGTTTTGGGATCAAATTAATCGAACTCAACACGTAGTCAAATTCATTTAAGTATGCTTGATTACCGTAAGAATCAAAGTTTTTATATGGATAGCCAATTGAAAAAAACTCCATTCCAACCTCTCCGGATAATTGGATACTCGAAGTTTGTTTGGAGAAGACCATTCCAATTTTACCTCCAAAACTTAATCGAGGCTTTCCTTCAGGTTGAAAAGACGTTACCCAAAAGTTTTGATGTGAAGGGTCTTTCGGATAATGGAACATGGTTCCCTCAAAAGATTCATAAGAAAGCGGCTCTCGACCTCTTCCAATGTCTATCCCAAAGTAAAATCCGCCTGTATTAACAAATTCCTCTTGGCAAAAGACAGAACAAGAAGAAACGATTAGGAGTGCTACAAAGATAAGCGTTAGTCTTTTCATTATTGTATCCTTTCGAGTTTTGTGTAAGCATTTCAGCTAACGTTGCGCGGGAAAAACGACGTGCGAGCTTCGCCGAAGGCGATGAGCGAGCATGGAAGTTTTTCCCGATGTTGTGCGCCGTTCGCGCAGCGAACGGCTGCTTGCACAACGAGGGTGAAACCCGCGCAACGTTGCTACGCCGCTTATGAGCACAGCACGAAGTGCTGCGCGAATGGCGTAGCAACTCTTGTAATGACGACATATGTCGTTATTACGCTTTATTTGTTTAACTTATATAAAAAATACTTATTTAATTAATGGTAAGATGGACAAGTCCTCCTGCAACTTCCCGTACAGGCTGTCTCCATCCAGGCACGAACTTAGCCTACTTGAAAAAAACAATTAGAATGATTTGTACTAATTTTCTCCGTGTCGTCTATAAGTACAAATTGAGATCGGGGGGTATCAAATAACCACCCTCACTCTTTGGGCAGTTATCCAAAATTCACAAAAACAAGGGACACATTTACTTATTCCCTCGCTGGTATAAATATAAAACCTAGTTTTGTAAAAGTCAAGTTTTAAGGTCTTAAAACACTCTGCTTGTTGTCAGAAAGGTTGGAGACTATTCCTCCCAATTTAATAGTTAACTAATCTTAAGCAAGACTGAATATTAAGAATAAATTCCAAATGTTAAATCACA
>PNNU01000408.1 GCA_013824385.1 Anaerolinea sp. | reverse complement strand
TGATTCCCCCTCCACCCATCTGTTGGCCGAAGTGGGAAAAACCGCCGGTTTTGAAGTCACAAAAGTAGTTCTACAACAAGCTCCCAGCATCACCCTGCCCGGCGATTGGGAACTCTATCTCGAATCCATCGATAAAAAACAGCGGCACGAGATCAGGCGAAAAATGCGCCGCGCTGCTGAAGCGGATGCCAAGATTGAGGTTTATTACACATCCGATCAAACAAAAGTTGAGAAAGATACTCAAGCTTTCCTTGACTTAATGTCACAGGATCCTGAAAAAGCTGTGTTTCTGACCTCTGCCATGCGTGAACAATTCAAGATAAGCATCCAACGGACGTTTGACAATGGCTGGCTGCAGTTGGCTTTCCTCAAAGTAGACGGAGAAAATGCTGCTGCCTATTTAAATTTTGATTATCTAAACCGTATCTGGGTCTACAATTCCGGTCTTGACCGACGTTTTATGGAGTACTCCCCCGGTTGGGTGCTGCTCGGTCATCTGCTGATGTGGGCAAACGAGAACAAACGCAGCGCTTTCGATTTCTTGCGCGGCAACGAAGATTACAAATACAAGTTCGGTGCCGTGGATCGGTTTGTATGCAGAGTTACATTAACAAAAAAATCCTTTTAACCACGAAATAATTGAAATTTTCTAAAAACACGAATATACTTTTAATAAAAATATTTCAAGGGCTAATTAAAATTTCGGACTCCCACAGTTTTTAAACTGCGGGAGTCTTCATTATCGTTTATCAAAGCATTTTTATATGCTTTTTTTGTGTATTTAAAATTTTTGGTGTAGTTCGTGGTTAAGAATTTTTACAGCTCTTTTTGTGACCAGCGGACCATGAGGCGGTAGATGGTGTCTGCCATTTGATGAAATTCGTCGATGCCGATGCGTTCGTTCACACCGTGCACACGGTTTAAATCTTCTTCAGTAACCACCATGGGGGTGAAGCGATAGACACAATCACTGATTTCGCAGAAGTTGCGAGAATCCGTGCCACCCAGCATGATGTAAGGCGCCACAGCCGATCCCGGCCAGATTTCGTTAATTACGGATGCGATGTGTCGGTAGGCGTCGCCATCCACAGGTGAAAGCGGCGAGGCTTCCCATGCTTTTTGGTCCATAGGTTCAAAAGTAACGCGTTTGTCTTGGACCACGAAGCGAATAAACTCGCACACGTCCGCGATGGATTGGCCGGGTAGAATACGGAAGTTGACCACAGCTTCGGCCACTGAAGGCAGCACGTTATCTTTTACACCGCTGTGAAAAATCGTGGGCGCCGTGGTGGTGCGGATGGTAGCGTCCGTTTCAGGTTTGGCCGAAAGAATCTTCGAAACTATGCCGCCAAACAACCAGAGATTGGCAAAAGCAACCTGCATGATCGGAGAAGCCGCGCTGCCCAACCCCTGGAACATGGGTTTTACCATGCGCACATCGGTCGGGAAGCGGTTATTTTCAAGCCGGTTAATGGCTTGGGTTAGAATGCCAATGGCTGTTTCTTTTGGCGGCGTGGAGGAATGACCGCCTGTGGCATGAGCAGTAAATTTAAGGGATAGATATCCTTTTTCAGAAATGCCAATGGTGGCAACATACCCCTTAACACCAGGAATGATGCCGTCATAAACAGAACCGCCTTCATCAATCACCGCTTCAACTCTCACCCCTTTATCTTTAAGGTGCTGCACTACTGCCGTGGCGCCTGTGCCCAAGACTTCTTCGTTGTGGCTGAAGGTGAGGATGATGGTGCGTTCTGGTTTGAACTTTTCCGTCAATAAAGCTTCGACGGACTCAAATACCGAGATCATCTGGCATTTTATATCCATGGTGCCGCGGCCCCAGATAAAGCCATCTGCAATCTTGCCAGAAAACGGAGGGTAGGTCCATTGGTCCAGGGTGTATTCATCCGCAGGAACAACATCTTGATGAGCCATGAAAACGACAGGGTTCAGAGAAGTATCCTTGCCTTCCCAGGTAAAGATCATGGTATTGCCATCCACAAGTTCCTTTTTAAGGTTTTTATGTGTTAGAGGATAGGTTTTAGCCAACAAAGCCTGCATGGTATCAAAGTTTTCTTTGATGTCTTCCAGAGCATCCTCATGGGAGATGGTTTGGATCTTGATCACTGAAGACAGGTGTTCAGCCAGAATTTGGGGGTCCTTTGCAAACCTGGGAACTCCATATTTAAATGAAATTGTGGGGGAGGAAGATTTTCGAGCAAAGATCAGGGTCTTAACTAAAATGAATGCCAATAGAAATAAAATAAAGGCAATTACGATAACAAGAATACTGGTTGGGGGCATGTTTCACCTCGGATTGGAATGAATTCTCTTGAAGTCGATGCTGCAAGAGACCGCAACAACATTCAACCCTTGGATTATAGCATCAGGAAAGAGAAACAGCCATGCGGCTGTCAGATCGAAAGCCGCATGACCGATTACATTACGACATTAATTCCATACCCATTCTGAAATTTTCCATACCGGCGATCAAAGCTTCTTTATCACTGACCACAGTTCTAATCACATCAATGATTGAGATCACACCGACCACTTTGCCATCTTTTACAACAGGCAGATGGCGGAAATGTTTATCCACCATTTGCGCCATACAAGCTTCAGCAGATTGATCAGGGCTGACAAAATAGACCTGGCGAGTCATCACGTCTTTTAAAGGTGTGGTTACAGGATTCCCCTGCAAGGTTCCTTTTCTGGCATAATCACGCTCGGTGAAAATACCGAGAAGCTTTTCCCCTTCCATGATTAATACCGCGCCAACATCCTTATCAGCCATTAATTTCAAAGCATCTTGAATGGTTTTATCAGGA
>PNNU01000407.1 GCA_013824385.1 Anaerolinea sp. | reverse complement strand
TAGATCTTTTCTTGAATAGGCTGAGGGATAGAGATAAAGCCGATCAAGCAAAAAGTAGCTGCCAGTTCATACTGCCAGGTACTCTCAAGATCAGTCTTACTTAATATATGTGTAACAATCTTTTTTATACGGCTGCTTCTGCCAAAAGCCACAGGGTTCGTCAGGCTCAATACCTCGTTAAGAATATCCAGGCTGCCATTGAGAGTCTGAGAAAGTAACATTTTTTCGCTATTAATCAAGCGATATTGTTCCAACCCATCATTAATGATCTTTTCAAGCATATCAGGAGTAGTGGGTTTGGTCAGAAATCTGAATATACTACCTTCATTGACCGCCTGGATTGCCACATTGAGATCTGCCTTGCCGGTCAGCATAATGCGGGTGATGGCAGGATTAATTTTTTTCACACGACTGAGGAATTCAATTCCGTCCATTTCGGGCATATTCATATCCGAAATGACCAATGCAACTTTCTTATTATCCAAAATCTTTTGCAGGCCTTCTTTTCCAGAAGGGGAAGTTAATACAGTGTAATTTCGTCTAAAATTACGCTCAAAAGAAAGCAACAGGTTTTCATCATCATCCACAATCAAGATTGTCGCCATAGGTTTATCCTCATCTCGTTAGAATTTGTTTGCATGCATTTTTCCAGCCATCCACATGAGCAGCTAACAGTTGGTTTTGTAGTATATCTTCAGTTAAATGGAAACCATCAACATCATTATGATCTGTTTCACCATTCACGTAAGCATTGGCAAACCAAACTGCCAGTGAAGTTGAGAAATCGATGGACTTAAGACTTTCAAAGGAATGGTGAGTAAGCACTGCGTTAATAATTTCCTGCGGTAATCCCCAACTTCCTAACAGATAAGCTCCGATGTCAGCATGGGTTGATCCAAACTCATTTCTTTCACGAACAAGGCACTGAGAGGGATCATCCAATTTCAAGGTGTTTAATGTGCTGTAAAAACCAGGAGAAGTAGTGCCAAGGATGAGTTTGCCTATATCATGTAACAAACCAGCAGTAAAAGCCCCTGCAATCACTTTTTTATCCATAACAGTCGAAACCATAATCGCCCTTGAACAAGAGGCAACCCTGAGGGAGTGATCCCATAGACTACCCAAACCTGATCGTTCAATTAAAGCCGGGTCAAACTGAGAAAACAGGTGAACTGAAAAAGAGAGGTCACGGATGGTTTCGAAACCAAGATAGAAAACAGCCTGTGATACTTCCTTCACTTCTCTGGCAAGCCCAAAATACGCCGAGTTGACCAACTGAAGGATTTTTGCCGTCATACTTATATCTTGAGAGATAACAGAAGCAACATATTCCAGATTGACCTCTGGTTTATTCAATTCAGCCAGTAGTTGGTTATACAAACCTGGTTGACTGGGCAGGTTTGCAATTTTTAATATAGCCCGTTTGATTTCAGGCTTCATCACCAGATTGCTTACTCCTACAGCCTGGTTAATAATCCGTGCAAGGTCCTGCGGCACAATTGGTTTGGCGATGAATTGATGAGCCACGAGGGTTGCTTGTTGGCAAAGAACCGGATCAGCGTCTCCCGTGATAGCGATACGCAAAGTCGAAGGTGATTGTGTGGAAACAATTCCCAATAAAGTCACACCATCCATCACTGGCATTCTCAGATCAGAGATGATAATGTCTATACTTTCTTGAGATATTATTGCAAGAGCATCCGCCGCACTTTCGGCGGTTAATATTGTCCATGGGTTACTCCCGGAATGAAGCGCCCGTTTAAAGGAGTACAGCACATTAGGGTTATCATCCACAAGTAAAATTTTTTGCATCTTATCCTCGTCTCTTCAAAAAACTGATATTTATCCAGCAGTATGTTAGTTTAATCTCCACCCGCCAACGGCAGCGTGATCTTAAAAGTGGTTCCTTTACCAAGATCCGTATCAAAGACAAGTACGCCATTGTGTTTGTTCACGATCACTTTATAAGAAATGGATAGGCCCTGGCCAGTGCCCATGCCAACCGGTTTGGTAGTGAAAAATGGATTGAATACCTTTTCCCGATATTCTGCCGGAATACCACCCCCATTGTCTTTAACATGAATTTCTACATATTTCTCTTTAGCAAAGGTGAAGATTTCGATCAACCCTTTAGTATAAACACCTTTCTCAATTTGTTCCTTTATAGCATGTGCAGCGTTAGTGATCAGGTTAAGTATTACCTGGTTAATCTCTCCTGGTGAACAGATAACGGTTGGTAATTTTTCATCGTAATGAGGAACCAGGTCTGCTACATATTTCCATTCATTGCGCGAAACGGTGATGGTGGTGTCGATGGCGCGGTTTAAATCCACCGGGGTTTTTTCATCCATGCTGGGGTGAGAGAATTCTTTGATCGCCTGAACAATTTTTGTGACCCGCGCGATCCCTTCCAATGATTCATCAATAGCCCGTGGAATTTCAGCGGTTAAATAGCTTAGGTCGGCATCGATTTCTTCCTGGTGGAGCTCTTCGATCAATTTAACAACGGATACATCAGTTTGCGCTTGATTGAGTAATTGTTGATTTTTTCCCAATAGTTGAATAATTGAATCAAATTCTTTTTTAATAAAAAGGAGATTATTGCCAACATACTGTGTGGGTGTGTTAATTTCATGAGCTACACCGGCGGCCAATGAACCAATCGCTTCCAATTTTTGCGCTTGCCGATTTTGCTGTTCCAATAGTTCACTTTGACTCACATCAGAAATAACAGAGACATAATTTATGTTTCCCTGCTCATCAACAATTGGGGCTATGTTGTATTGAAGCGTATATTGAGATCCATCTTTTCTTTGACAAACCGCTTTTCCACGTT
>PNNU01000406.1 GCA_013824385.1 Anaerolinea sp. | reverse complement strand
AGGTTTTCACTTCACCATTTTTTCATTTAATTCTATAATTCTAGTGTACGTTAAACAGGAGGTAATACGATGGATGAATCAAAACGTGGGACGATGGCTGCCGGAGTTATTCTGGTGGCTCTAGGCGCGATCTTTTTTGCGCTCAATCTTATCCCGGGAATTGTGGCTGCCAAAACCTGGCCGCTGGTATTGGTTGTTCTAGGTATTGGTTTTTGTCTGCCAGCAGTCATCTGGCCGGCTCAAAAACAATCCCTGGCGGGTCTCTTCATCCCCGGATGCATTTTGTTAGTGTTGGGCGCGATTTTTCTTTTCAATACACTCACCGGCATTTGGAGTGTCTGGGCGATTGCCTGGATGCTCATCCCCGGCAGTGTTGGGCTGGGTCTGGTTATGGGCGCCTGGATTGGCCAATGGGATAAATCTGTGACCCAGGTTGGCATGTGGATGCTAGTTCTAAGCCTGGCTCTGTTCGCTTTATTCGCATCCATGTTCGGCAACATTGTTGTTAAATCCATCGGCGCAGGGCTGTTGGTTCTCACCGGCCTGGTGCTGCTCATCCGTTCATTAACTCGAAAGCAGGCTGCTTAATCATATGTCTTCCATCGTTCCTGACCTCGAACTGCCTATTGTAACTGTGGATGATGCCCACTGGCAAAAAGTCCATGCCGAAAATATTGAAGCGCTGGAATATTCAATTCACCAGCGGGATGGTTTTCTTCTCTCCACCAAGGGCTTTGAGTTTCCCATTCCTGACGGCATGGATTTCTTGGGCCCGAATATCATCCAAATCGTGATAGGCAAGGAAGAACTGTATGCCATGGCATACGAGAAAGGTCTTAGCCTCTATACTCTGGATAAAGATCATCTTGTTGCCATGTACGGTTCAAAGCCTTTTGAAGGTTTCAGGTCAGGAACGAAAATAATTATAGCCATCGGACATCTTTCACCGCCAACATCCGAGCTGCCGCAGCCAAAATTTACGGTTTTATGGGCGGGAGTGGTCAATATTCTTTAATCTCTTGACCGTCTTGCTATTGTCAAGCTGAAAAATCGCCGTTATAATAGCTGTCGTTGGGCGGTTAGCTCAGTTGGTTAGAGCGTTGCGTTGACATCGCAAAGGTCGTAGGTTCGAGTCCTATACCGCCCACTTTATTTTTAGCCTGGACAGTTGCCCAGGCTTTTTATTTGGAAAAATATCATAATTTACTTGTATATTCTCCGAACCAAAGTTATAATCCAATAAATAAACAAGGCAATGACCGGGACGAGTAACTGGTCCGTCACAGAAAGTAGAGATCACCGGCTGAAAATCTCTACACTCCACCAGAGAAAACCACCCGCGAGCTTTTTCCTGAACGGCGCGAACATCACGACCAACTAAGGAAAACGGTTAACCCCGATATCGGTTATACGAGATCACGGCGCACAGGCGTTTGTGAATCTGGGTGGAACCGCGAGAGTCTAATCTCCCGCCCCAGTGCAGGGGCGGGTTTTTGTTTTAAATCCTCCCCCAACTCAACCCACTGCCGGTTTGACCGGCGTTTCGAACGGAGGAAGAAATGGCTGAAACGAAACAGGAAAAGTACGAAGAAAGTATGCTTTACAAGCGGCGTCATTCAGCCGCCCACATCATGGCACAGGCAGTGCTTGAGAAATTCCCGACTGCCAAGATCGCCATTGGCCCCGCCATTGAAGATGGCTACTATTACGATTTTGACCTGCCCCGTCCGCTGACTCCGGAAGATCTCGAGGGCATTGAAAAACGCATGCGCGAGATCATCAAATCAGGTGTGACCTTTGAACGCAAAGAACTCAGCGCGGACGAAGCCAAAAAGATCTTCCACGATCAACCCTACAAGATAGAACTGATCGAAGGTCTTGAAAAAGGCACTTTGGATGATAACGGCAATCCCGTTGAAGAAAAACCTGTCATTTCAACTTACACTCAGGGCATCTTCACCGACCTTTGCCGCGGTCCTCATGTGGATTCTTCCAAAGACATCAACCCTGAAGCGGTAAAACTCATGTCAGTCGCCGGTGCCTACTGGCGCGGGGATGAAAAACGCCCCATGCTGCAGCGCATCTACGGCACGGTCTGGAATTCTCCCAAGGAGTTGGAAGAATATCTCTGGCGCCTTGAAGAAGCCAAGAAACGCGATCACCGCAAGCTTGGCAAAGAACTCGGACTTTTCCACTTCTCGGATGATGTCGGTCCCGGTCTTCCACTTTTCACCCCCAAGGGTGAAATGCTGCGTTACCTGATGGAAAAATACGTGCGTGAACTGCAGACCAAGTATGGCTACGAACATGTCTGGACGGGCCACCTGGTAAAGGAAGACCTGTATAAAAAATCAGGCCATTATGACAATTACAAAGACTCCATGTTTCCGCCCATGGTGGATGAGAACATTACCTTCCGCCTGAAACCGATGAACTGTCCCAGCCACATGTCTTTGTTCAAAGAAATGGGCTTGCACTCTTACCGCGAACTTCCGCTGCGCTTTGCCGAGTTCGCCACGCTCTACCGCTATGAAAAAACCGGCGAGCTTTCAGGTCTCACCAGGGTGCGATCTCTCACCCAGGATGACTGCCACGTGTTCTGCACACCAGAACAGATCGGCGACGAATTCTCACTGGCGTTGAAACTGATTCGTGAAGTGCTTGAAACCTATCATTTCACCGACTACAAGGTCAGGTTGTCTTTGCGCGGAAAAACAGGCAAGTTCGTGAAAGATGATGAGAAATGGAATCTGGCTGAAACTGCACTGCGCTCCTCCATGGATGCTGCCGGTTTGGATTACTTTGAAGCCGAAGGCGAAGCTGCATTCTACGGCCCC
>PNNU01000405.1 GCA_013824385.1 Anaerolinea sp. | reverse complement strand
GCTTCAAATGTACGGCTGAGGAGTGCCTTGTTATATAGTACATTAATATTTGCGCCTTTGTCCATTAGGTCCGCGGCGATACGCAAGGCGTCCGCGTTAGTATTGGAAGTTCTGAATCCAATAGAGTCGCTGAGAATGCCGGTCAAAAGAGCATTGGCAACAGGCAGATCAATGGTCAGACCCAGCTGCGGAATCACTTCAGCCAGTATGGCGCAAGTGGCTACTGCATCAGGTCTAATCAAGTTAATTTTGGCGTAATTTTCATTGGTGATGTGGTGATCAATGCAGATGTCGGCCTGATGTTCGCGCAAAACTCCGCCAAGTCTTTGAAGATCGGAGGAATCAAGGGCGATATACAGGTCGCAATCGGTTTCAAATTTCTGTTGAACAAGCTCACTGCCTTGCAGATGTTTGAAGGTGTTTGAAACGCCATCCCGCAAGACCATTTGAACCTGCTTGTTGGCAGATTTCAAAGCCAGACCAAGTGCAATCACAGAACCAACAGCATCCCCATCCGGGCGGATGTGTGCGGTAACGCCGATGCGTTCTGCTTGTCGAATTGCCTGACGAATCTCTTCAAGAATCATAGGACTCTTATTTTGGTTTCTGATCTTCTGCGTGAATTGAAGCGATGATCTGCTCAATTCGATCCGCTCTTTCAAGGGTGATATCCCAGTGAAAACGCAGGCGGGGGAAGCTTCGCAATAAGATGCGGTCTGATAAATATTTGCGGATAAAAGGTGTGGCACTTTCGAGACCTTTTAGAATTTCTTCGGAACGCGAAATACCTTCCACTGCTGAAACGTAGATTTCTGCATAGGAAAATTCGCGGTCCACTTTGACTTCAGTCACGGTGGTACCGGCGACGCGCGGGTCTCTGACCTCATTCCTCGCAAACATCATCGACAATTCCTGTTGGAATCTGTCATTAATGCGAGTCAATCTTAAGGGAGAGGGCATAAAAATATCCTTCCTGACAAATCAACCAATTAACTTGTTTTTTCTATCACGTAACTTTCGAGTATGTCGCCTTCGCTAAGGTCATTATACCCTTTTAACGAAATTCCGCACTCAAAACCCTGGCGTACTTCTTTAACATCATCTTTTTCATGTTTGAGTGATGAGATTTCTCCGTCAAAAACTTTTTCGCCATTGCGCATCACGCGGATGCGGGTGTTACGTCTGACTTCACCCTGGGTGACGCGGCAGCCGGCAATGGTGCCGACTTTATTGATGGTGAAGATCGCGCGCACCTGGGCTTGTCCGACTGAAATTTCTTTTAACTCAGGTTCGAGCATACCTTTGAGCGCTTTTTCAATGTCTTCAATCATGCGATAGATGATCTCGTAGAGGCGAATCGAGACGCCTTGTTGATCGGCAAGGTTGCGTGCGGCATTATCCGCGCCGACGTTGAAACCAAGCACGATGGCTTTGGACGCCGTTGCCAGCATTACATCGCTTTCGCTGATGCTGCCCGTTTCGGCATGGATGATGTTGATCTTGATGTCGCCCTGGCTGAGCTCATTGAGTGAGTTGATGATCGGCTCGAGCGAACCTTGAACATCCGCTTTGAGGATGAGGGGCAGTTCGCGCACTTCACCAGCCTGGAATTTCTCAAACAACTGCTCCAGCGTCGCTTTGGAGGCGGTGACGGCATGGCGGCTCTTTTCGGTCTGGCGTTCCTGGATGACGGCGCGGGCTTCTTTTTCGCTTGCAACCACCTGGAAGAGATCTCCAGCCGGGGGAACGTCGCCAAAACCTAATACCTGAACAGGAGAGGCCGGGCCTGCGCTTTTTACTTTTTTACCCAGATAATCAAACATGGCGCGAACCTTGCCGTAGGTTTCTCCAGCCAGGACGGTATCGCCAGATTGCAGGGTGCCATTTTGGACCAACAATGTTGCTACCACACCTCTGGCTTTGTCGATCTGGGCTTCAATGACGGTGCCGGTGACTTTACCTTCGGGGTTGGCGTGGATTTCGATGCTGTCGCTGACCAGCAGAATGGCTTCAAGAAGGTCTTCGAGGCCTTTTTTCTGTTTGGCAGAAACGGGGATGATCATGGTATTGCCGCCCCATTCATCAGGCACAAGACCCAATTCAGAGAGTTGCTTCTTGACGAAGTCAGGGTTGGCATCAGGACGGTCAATTTTATTGAGGGCTACGATGATTGGCACACGTGCGGCTTTAGCGTGGGCGATGGCTTCTTTGGTTTGAGGCATAACGCCATCTTCAGCAGCTACGACCAGAATGACGATATCCGCACCCTGGGCGCCGCGTGCGCGCATGGAAGTAAAGGCTGCATGGCCTGGAGTATCAAGGAATGTGATCAGGCGGTTCTTTTGAACAACCTGGTAAGCACCAATATGCTGAGTGATGCCGCCTGCTTCTCCGCTGGCCACATTGGTTTGACGGATGGCATCTAGCAAGGTGGTCTTGCCATGATCGACATGTCCTAGAATGGTCACCACAGCAGGACGTTTAACCAATTTCTTGGGGTCTTCATCCATGATCAAGCGGCGCCACAGCGGAATTTCACTGGTATCTTCGGCAACCGCATCCTCTGGTGAGGCTTCAAGTACGGCTTCAAAACCCAATTCAGATGCAACGATGGCGGCAGTATCAAAATCAATTTGTTGATTGATATTGGCCATCACACCATTAGACATTAGTATTTTAATAACCTGGATGGGACTGGCTGATGTCTTCGCTGCCAGATCGCGAACGGTGAGATTCACCGGAAATTCAATGGTCTTGCTGTTAGTATTCTCGCTCATAATGCACCTCCAAAAAATGTGCCCCCTTGAATGCAGCTTGTCACTTTCAAAAGCTGATCA
>PNNU01000404.1 GCA_013824385.1 Anaerolinea sp. | reverse complement strand
CTGATCGATAACCCGTTTGGTGGTGTGACCATTGCGATATAACACTTGATACATCGCGACTATTTCGGCCACCGTCAGACTTGGCGGCAGGCTGAAAAATTGCGGGGCTACGCCAATTCGCTGTTTCAATTCGCTGGAAAGCCCATGACGGACATCACAACCCAGCAATGTGATCGAGCCAGCCTCGCAGGAAATCAAACCTTGTATGCTTTCCATCAGCGTTGTTTTGCCGGCGCCGTTCGGACCGACGAGGCCTACAATTTCACCGGGTTTTAAAGTAAATCCAACACTCTTTAAAACTTCGGTGGAACCGTAAGACTTCGACAGACCTACTACATTCAGAAAATCAGAACGTACCACTGCATTGGCCGCAACCGAGCGAAAGGACGAGGGGGTGTGGCCTACTAATTCCATATAAGACTACCGTCAACCGCCAGAACTGACGATGCTGCCCATCGACCCAACAGAAGATGCGCTTGAAACAGAACCGCCTGCGCACCCACCGGTAGTACTGGCGCTGCCAATAGAGGACGCGCAGTCACTAGCAAAATGAAGCGACTGAGGCAGCTCCTCGACCGACAACTCAATGGATGTGTTACCTCCAGATGTATTTAGCTCTAAATCAAACGGATGTGCCGAGTTCAGGATCAAATCAAGTGAGTTCATTGTGCACCCTCTGTATAAAACGATCTAATTCGCTCAAATATTTAACAAGCTCCTCCTTTAAGGAGGAACTAAAGAGTATCAGATCGTGTTTTGAGGATCACCCCCTACAGGTGTAGGGGGGGGGTATGATTATGAAAGACGATACATCATTGGAATTATCATATCAAACAGCTGACCAACTTCCGCACCGCATGATCTTGATCTCGTCGTGCCCAAAACAACTGGTGAACTCCTTCATTACGAAAAAAATCCTTCAGCTGGGAAACAGCTTCTCGTGCACCACCCGCCGGGAAGCAGAAGTCGATTATCCATGTCTTGCCCCCCTCGTTCCATTCAGATGGGTGAAGCAAAAATCCAGGATCCTTGACTAATCGCAACTCACTATCGGGAGCCAGATGAGCCCATGTTACATAACCTATAGGATTACTCGTTCTATCAAAGAAAAATAAAATCTGCTTATGCTCAATAGCAGGCACTACCCAATATCTTAAAATCACTATATGTAGCAAAGAATAACGCTTGCACATAAAAATAATCAAACAGGCATAACCTATTAATTTAGCTCGGTCCTTAACATACCCGGCATGACAGCTGGAAAAAAGTTCAAACCTCTTCATCAACAAAGCCCCAATAATTACCATAAAACGAGATCGCTTTATCAACCTCATCGGCGTGCGACTGCATGCTGGATAGAAACCCCAACGAACCAGAAACACCGTCCGAATCAGTTATAAAAAAAGCACCTGAGAGAAGATCGTATTGAATAGTTGTCGAATGGCTAACCCAGAAAGGTAGCCGAAACCCTTCATCATCAGCAAAAGTAAGTCGAGCTTGAGAAAGAGCCTCATCAATCACTCCTCCATAGAGTGATATGTCTCCAACCGATCTTGCCTTCTCCCGCACTTCAGAAATAATATTTTCAAGATCAAACACTACGCGATGGCATCGATTGCGCCTAATCAAATTGATTGCCATAAAATAAATAAGATTTTTACGTTTTATCCCAAGAATCACTGCTTTATCAAAGACCAGATCAAATAGCCGCCCATAGACAGCGAACAGTTGACCAACCAGAGAAGGATCAATTTTTAAACCGGCAACGTTTGGTATATGATTTTTAGCCGCTTTCTTTTTCAAGAGTTCAAGATATAAACGCCCTCTCCAGCACTCATAACCTTCCCAGCCAAGCTCAGTGCTCACGGGCGACACCGAAAAATCATCAAATGCCATTATGTTCTTCAGACACTGAGAAAACCCTAAGAAAACAGGATCATCAATTAGATATTCAAGAATAACCAGAGGAAATCCAACTTGCATAGCGTTATGCAAACTCAGCTGCTGCTCATACTCTTGCTTGAAACACTCAACCGCCCGGTGATAAATACGACTTGCACATTCGACGCTAACAACTAGATACTTACTCAAGTAATAACACATACTCTGAATACTTTCGAGCGCCGGAAGATACTCCGTCAGAAATCTCTTGGCATCCAATCGATCACCACCGATCAGCTGCGAAAATACTCTAGTCCCACTCAAGTCAAGCCAAGCACCATCCAAAGATAGATTTGAGGCAGTGACATTGTAGTGAATTATTCGCTTGGCTTTAGCGGCAGAAAACTGCCTGGCATAACGCTTGGCCAACTCTAGAAACCCTAACTCCAAACGCTCGCTCAGACTTCGGTCATTTACAACGTCTGAGCCCTCCGGCAAAAAGTCAACAAGCTTGTTTACTGCCGCACTGACGCGCTTGGCATCCTCACAAATGCGATTAAATTGTTTTTCTTTGAAATACACAGACCTAATAAAGTGAGCTGGACGCACCGCAGGCGCTCGCACCAGCAACCCTCGAGCCTTGATACAGCCCGACTCTTCAAAATCATAGCCAGCATCCAAAACAGCCAAGGTTCTGATTGCACCATAAGGAAGTGCAAAACTTATTATTTCAGCCCATATTGATTCATAGATTGCGGTATCAAGAAACAAACATCCATTTCCATGAGCCGGGTCTGAATCACTTCCAACCAATTGATTAGGCCCCAAACCCTTCAGATGAAAACGACCATCGAAACCACAGCGGCCGCCTCCTCCATTTTTTACAATACCGTCTCCACCATATCTTTCCGCATAAAACTCTCGTGACTGTTGGCGGGTCTTTATTGCAGGATCGTTACCACCTACAAC
>PNNU01000403.1 GCA_013824385.1 Anaerolinea sp. | reverse complement strand
TAACTTATCAGATTATAAATATCGTCTTTTAGGAAAATTTCACAATGAAATGGGAGCACATGCGGGATTCAGCAAGGAAGAATTAGAAAAGATGTTGATCCCATATTTTACTGATCTTCAGTGGTTGACGGAAGAGTATCTAATTTTTAAATATCGGCAGCGTTTAAATAATTCGGTTCTGAAAATTCTTTTGAAACCGTATATTTTAGAAGTTGTTGCACCATCCATCTATGTTTTGTGCCGTAAGTCAGCGATATCCGAAACCAGGTAGAAATTTATGAATAAAATGAACATCCTTGGGATAAATATTGATTGTCTGTCTTTCGAAGACATGTATCCCATTTTCGATCAATGGTTAGCGGACAAAAGCTCCCGTTCTCATTCAATCGCGTTGATCAACGTTTATGACAATGTCCTGGCAATGATGGATAAAAAACTGGGTATGGTTTACCGAAAAGCAGATTTACGTGGTATAGACGGTACCCCTTTTCTCTATTGGGCCAGGTTGTTTTATTACAAAAAAAGCGACCGTTTCTATGCACCGGATTTAATGTTGGAAGTTAGCAGTAAGGCGAAAGAAAAAGGTTACACCTTTTTCTTGTACGGTGGTTTTCCGGGATCGGTTGATGCAATTGAGCAATATCTACTCGAACGATTCGAAGGTATCCAGGTGGTTGGCAAATACACCCCACCCTTTCGACCCTTAACGGAAGATGAAGATCAGGCGTTATGCGATACGATCAACCAATTGAAACCCGACTTTGTGTGGGTTGGACTTGGGACCCCAAAACAGGATTTCTGGATCCATGAACATCGCGAAAAAATTAAAGGCAGCATAATGGTTGCCTCAGGAGCAACTTTCGACTTTTTCAGCGGACGTATTCGCCAGGCCCCGAAGTGGATTCGATCGAGCGGGTTTGAATGGTTGTTCCGCCTTACTCAAGACTTCAGACGCCTTTGGGTTCGATATACAATTTTTAATTTAATCTTCCTTGGAGCATTTGCTCTTCAGCTCTTGCATATTTTACGTTTTGCCGATCAGGAAGATTAGTTCTCATACGGATTCCAATATATCAATAATCCTCGGATTTAGTAAAACGGAATGCGTTTTCACTAATCGGGATGGCTGGTAATGTTTTGACAAACCGTCGTAGATTTATTGTTGAGCCACAAAGCCACCGAGGCATGGGTTGCGGCATGTTTATTGCGTTTTTGCGGATACCGGGCTATAACAAGGCTGAATTTTCATCTTCAATGCCTATATTCTGTTGAATATCCCTAATAATCATGGACGCCACTTTATCGCTGGTCAAGAGTGGAGTAGTGTCGGCCGGTTTTAACTTATTGTCAAATACCAGCTTTAACGCGCGATCAAAGTCTTGAGGATCTAATGGATCAAAATGGTTTTCAGGCGGAACGATTTCGGGGGTGCAGCCTGCATAGATTGAAGAAAGCACTGGAACGCCAGACCACAGTGATTCGTTAATTACCAGACCCCAAACATCCTCTAATGTGGGAAACACAAATACATCCGCGCTGCGGTACGCCGCAGACATTAGTTCAGGGGGTTGAGGCGGGATAAAAAGTATCGATTCAAGCTCAAGATCGCTAGCCAACTGCTGCATCGATCCTTTTTCTGGCCCGTCTCCAACCAGTAAAATTGAAAAACGATACCCTTCTTTTTGCAATCGAGCCGCAGCCTTCAAAAAAAGATCTATCCCCTTCCTAAAAATAAATTGGCCTGCTAACAAAAAAACGGGCTTTGGCTGATGTTTATATGCTGGTTCGACTGGTTTAGCATAAAGATTTTCATCCACACAATTTTGGATTTGCAAAATTCGGTCACGCTTTACACCAACATTCATTAAATATTCAGTAGAGGTATTGCCATAACTGATCCAATGGCGAGCGAATTGAATGATTCCCCATCGAAACCAGCGTTTGATAATGACCCGTTTTCGTTCTGTATGAAGCGTTCCACCCCACCAAACCCAAACGGGTTTGTGAAAAAGCCTGCCATAGAGTAATGCCATTGCGGTTCGAAAGCCCATTTCAGTAGAAATAACCACATCAGGTTTTTCCCTGATCAAATCAAAGAGATAACCCGGGTTTATATGCAGGTTTCTCTTTTCAAATGTTTTGCCCTCCTTGGTACTATTTTTAAATCTAAAGGTCATTCCTCTTGCAATTTTTACGGAGATGCCATTTTGAATAAGCGATTGTTCCATTCCTTTCCATTTCAAAGAGTTATCCTCTTTGCCAGAGATGAGTACACTGGTGCGAAAGACCTTTCCCAACTTAATATAAATTGGAAGACGATATGGGGGAACAATATTATTTAATATTGCGAGTTTACATCGGTACGGCATGAAAACCTCTTTTTTTATGATCCCAAATCTATCTTTTGGGCAGTAATTTGGTCGTGGTTCACAGCTAAAATCCCGACCCTAACAATAATACAATAGATAAAGAATACAGCAACGTCATTCATCACGTTTGCGGTAAATGAAAGAATCACTATGGAAATAAACGCTAATATACTTAACCAGGTTGCATATATTTTGCCATTAACGATTGGAAATGCTACTGCGAATAAAACAAGTAAACTAGCCGCTAAACCAAGGACTCCAACTTCAGAAAAAAATACAAAAAAATGCCCGGTGTTCCCCCGTAAAAGAGCCCTGGTAAAAGGATCACTGTACGCTGACGGGCCATCACCCAGCCAGCTAAATCCATCGGTAACAAAATATTTTATGGCACTAAACCTCGAATACCCACCCGATAAGTAGGTATCAAGATCCCCAGAACTCGAAAGCCTGTCAATAAATGTTGTAATATTTTCTGTAATTA
>PNNU01000402.1 GCA_013824385.1 Anaerolinea sp. | reverse complement strand
AATCACAAAATTGGGTACAAGTTTATACGACAAACTTACTCTAGCCCAGGGATATATCAGTTCTAGTAATTATACGGATGCAAAAACCACGCTTAATGCTTTAATTAATCAGATTCGTGCACAGTTAGACATTCATGTAACACCCTTTTCTGGAAACATTCTAATCTCCAATATAACTTTTTTGATTAATTCCCTCCCATAAATGATTTGCGTCTACAAAATCATCAGAAAATCCCAGAAATTTGGCAAAGCGTCCACTTGACAACATTTTCTATGGGCTCAATAATGGTACTAAGTGTCAGTATGAAATATTGAGTCTAATGAGACATTTAAAACTTGGGAAACATTTAGCTACATTTTCGGTGTTTTTGATTTCGCTGTCTTTCTCGCTGGCTGTTTCGTTTTTTTTGATCAAGTCTTTTGCTCCAGAACAAGTTAGGGCCGCAAACTTCACCAATGCTTACGCAACTATGGGTAATTCCAGATTCTCATATTACGCCGGGGTAACCAGCGGCACGACTGGAAGTTCTAATATAACAATCGACACCTCGGGTAATCCAGACAAAGACGTCGATCACCTATTTCCAAAGGATGTGGTCTGTTTTGCAAATGCAACACTGGATGGATGTAAAAATGGCACTTACCAGGTTGCTTCAACAGAAGGTGTGGACGGCGACCAATTTACCATAACCACCCCTCTCACCTCTACTCTTTTGGGCTCAGATCTTGCAATTGCTACTCAGTCCGGAACAATTACTTTAACCGTCACTCTTGCTACCACCGTACCCGATGGTGGAGACATTTTGCTAACGATCCCCATGTCCGACACAGCCACAGCCACAACAGGTAATGACGGTTTCCCGGATTACAACACTTCCGTAGCCACATCAGGATTTGATTTAAACGGAATTTTAGCAGCTAATCTGGCAATTTCCACTTCCACAAGCGGAACTTGCAATAACTCCCACTGGTCAATTGGTTCGGCAACAATTGCGCATACCAGCGACCACACAATCAGAATTGATAGATCCGGATCTTCTTGTGAGGCAAATAGTACTATTCTAACTATTACTCTTGGAAATTCATCTAAAGGAATTGTCAATCCTGCTCCCATTAACAACACTAGAAATCAAGGAGAAGCCGATGAGTACACAATTAATATTAAAACCAGAGATAACGCTGACGCAACCATCGACAATTCTAATTTAATGATTGCTCCAATTGAAGCTGTTTTAGTTTCGGCAACTGTCCAGGAAACCCTTTCTTTTAAAGTTGCAGCGGTGTCCTCCTCTACAGCTGCTTGTGGAGCTAGTGCAACCACGGATATAACCACAACCGCCATGGCCGTCCCTTGGGGCACAATTTCTTCCTCGGCAACTTTTTATGACGCCGCTCAGCAGTTAACCGTTTCAACAAATGCTAATAACGGCTATTCCGTGACAATCCAGGAAGAAGACCAGATGGGTAAAGACGGGGCTGCGTGTACAGGATCTACACCTTCTGCCGGGCATTATACTTTTGGCTCAAACACTTGTATTAGAGATACTGTATGCGGCGCCACTCCCTGCTCAGAGTCAGCCGGTTATGGCTGGTCAGACGCCGGCACCTACCCCGGACTTGGTTACTCCGTGAACAATATTGGAGGAGATACGGATGCCGCCTTCGTTTATAACTCAAATGATCCTTGTTCCACCTCGGCGGGAGCCGGAACGTTCTGTGCAAAACAGATCGCAGACACAAGCACCGGAGTTGCCGAAACACCGGGAAACGTTATGTATAAGACCGGCCCAACTGATACTGCTGATGCCTATGTTTGTTTCAGGCTTTCAGTTCCGGGTACACAGCCGGCAGGATATTACTATAATAAGGTTAGATATACAGCCATTCCTAAATTTTAAAAATGAAAAAACTGCTCAACATACTTAAAGTTCTTTCCTCAGCCGGAATTGCACTTGTTGTCTTTTTCATCTTCAGGGTCTCCGCAATCAACGCCCAAAACGTTGTACCCTTAACGGTGGCTCCGGCCAGACAGCAGTTTAGAGTTGATCCGGGTCAAACGGAATATTTTAATATTAAATTCATAAACCAGAGCACTTCCCCACTCTACGGCAACCTCAGAATTTCCGACTTTGTGGTTCTTGATAATGAAGGAAATCCCACTCTTCTTGATGACACACCGCAGGGAATATCTTCAAGATTTTCGGGTGCAAGCTGGATAAAACTATCTTCCGAAAAAGCAAGCATCCCCGCAGGCGACATACTCACACTGCAACTGAAAATGCAGGTTCCTAAAGACGCAGGACCGGGTGGACGTTATATCGCAGTCTCATTTGAACCCACTGGTGTATTACCTGCCCCTAGTGGAAGCCAAGAAGAAGGAGCTTTGGGTACTTCTCAGCGAATAGTTGGCCTTGTTTATGTCAGAGTAAACGGCCCGATCAGCGAAAATGCATTTATTGAAAAATTCCGCACACCATTTTTTGTACAGCTCGGCCCGATTCCCGTATCTTTTAATATACTTAATAAGGGCGATTACCATATCACACCCAAAGGCCAGGTCACGCTTACGGATTCCTTCGGTACCCGCGTAGACTCCGAGCTTTTGGACGCTAAAAACATTTTTCCTGATGTTTCAAGAAATTATGAACAAAACCTGGGTAGCAAGTGGCTTATTGGCCGCTACAAAATTGATCTTACAGCCTCCTATGGTGACTCCGGACGCGTTTTAAACCAAACAGCCTATGTTTGGGCTTTCCCCTGGGCACTGGCTCTCATAATCATTCTCGCGATTATCATTATTGCGCTCATCATTATTATTATCAAAAACAGATTTGGCAAGAAACAAAAGAAG
>PNNU01000401.1 GCA_013824385.1 Anaerolinea sp. | reverse complement strand
ACCTTTCTGCTCGAACGGTGGAATGGCTGCAGGGATTGGAAGAATTGCAAAGCAGCGGCGCACACGATCGATGGATGAAGGGGATTCTGGAAAAAGGGAAGGAAGGAGGGGTTTGGCAGACCCGAATTTCTATTTTGAACGGCGCCAATTCCGGGTTGGGTCTATTAATTCTCAACCTGACCTTGTTGGCGCTATTGTGTGTAGCCATCCCGTTGGTTTCGCAAGGCATCATCAACGGGGTTTCGTTGTCAGTCATATTGCTTATGGCGATGGCTGGATTTGAATCAGTGGCGAATTTACCCCAGGCTGCGGTAATGTTTAATTCAAGTTTGGAAGCGGCCAAGCGTATCTTTGAGTTGGGTAAAAATCAGCAAGTTGAAAGCGAATATTTAAACCCGGTTGAATCATGGGAACCTGCGAAGGTCGAAGTAATGAAGTTGTGTTTTGAATATAAAGACGGCGAGAAATTCCAACTTAAGGATATTTCTTTTAAGCTGACTCCCGGTAAAAAACTCGCATTGGTAGGTTCCAGTGGATCCGGGAAAACCAGCCTGGTCAACCTCATTTTGCAGTTCTGGAAGCCTCACGAAGGCAAGGTTTCTTTAGATCAAATGGATTCGGCCAAAATGGATCCCTATGTCGTGAGGTCTTATTTTGCTGTTATTTCTCAATCCACAACGTTATTCAGCGCAAGCCTGCGAGAGAATCTTTTACTGGCTGATCCACAAGCGGATGATCACAAGTTGCTCCAGGTTTTGAAAATGGCCGAATTGGAAGAATGGTTCAACCGTCTTCCGAATGGGCTGGATACCTGGCTCGGCGATCAGGGGTTGCGGCTGAGCGGTGGAGAACGCCAGCGGGTGGCGATTGCCAGGGCTTTACTTCAGGATCGTCCCTACATATTGTTGGATGAACCTGTCGAAAACCTCGATATAGTCACTGCCAATAAAATCATGGCAACTTTGTTCAAGCTCTTTGGAGAGAAAGGGCTTTTATTTATTACTCATGATTTTTCCGGGCTGGATCAGATGGATGAAATTCTTCTTCTCCAAAACGGTTCAATCCTGGAGAGAGGAACTTACCATCAACTTGATTCAATGGGGGGAAGGTTTGCTGAATTGAAAAAACTGCAGGAATTAAGTCTGACTTAATATAAAACCCACACTGATGGACCCTTCCATGAGTGTGGGTTTCTAAGAGGAGAAGACGAGGAATTTTATCTAATAAAGTTAAGAATGCCATTAAAAACAGGTTAGAAAATTTTAAGCTTTTTGCATTTCCAGAACTTTGAAAATTTGCTCGCTGCTGATCGGTCCCTCTCGCAAAATAACTGGTTCCAAACCACTGCAATCAATCACTGTCGAAGGAATCCCTCCATGGCACTTACCGCCATCCAGGATTAATGGAACGCGGTTGTTGAGTTGATCATACACATCTTTGGCGGTGACAGCATCTGGCTTGCCTGAAAGATTGGCGGATGTTGTGGCAAGTGGGCCAAAGGTTCTTAACATTTCAAGTGCAATGGGATGGTTGGGCATGCGAATGCCAATACGGTCCGTATTGGAGATCAATTCTGGCAAATTGTTCTTGCGGGGGACAATCACTGTCAAACCACCTGGCCAAAATACCTCACAAAGGCGGATAGCCAAATCGGTCATGTGGTCGGTAACGAGTTGAGCTTGATCCACTGAACCAATCAAAATGGCGATCGCTTTATTGGAATCCCGGCCTTTAGCCTCAAAGAGTTTAATAATGCCGGATGCTTGAAAAGGATCGGCTCCCAGACCGTAAACGGTATCGGTGGGAAATGCGACAATTTCTCCATCTCTAAATAACGATAAAGCTGAACTAATTGACTCTGGATTCTCTGCGGGTAATGTTATTGTCTGCATGTACGCCTCATTCTATACCATTATTTTAACGATTCTGGGATGATTGGCAAGGTCATTTAGGATTACTTTTTCCATACCAGGTAGTAATTCTTCAACTAAAAAAAGTATGCCTTCTGATTGACCTTCCTCGATTTCAAGAATGATCATTCCACCCGGAAAAAGGTGTTCTCGAGATTGCTGTAATAATCGTTTTATAAGGCCTAAGCCATCGAGCCCGCCATCCAATGCAAGGAGGGGTTCAAACCGCGTTACGTCGAGAGTTTTTAGTTTACCAGTGGGGATGTAAGGAAGATTGGCGGCGATCACATCAAAACGATCAGGCCAATTTTGCAACAAGTCATTATGAAGAAATTCAATTTGAGAAGCCACTTTAAGGAGAGTCGCATTCTTTCTGGCAACCTCCAACGCTTTTTCTGAAATATCGATAGCCGTAATTTGCAGGTCTTCAAATCGATCAGCCAGGGTAATGGCAATGACGCCTGATCCTGTGCCAATGTCAGCCAGTTTTCGTTTGGTGGGATGTTCTTCAAACCAGGCAATGCATTCTTCAATCAACAATTCTGTTTCAGGTCGTGGGATGAGCACATCAGGAGTCACAATGAAATCAAGGCCGAAGAAGGATTGTTTGCCGATCAAATAAGGCAGCGGCTCACCATTGACAATTCTGTCAAGCAATTGATTGGCGTTCTGCATTTGAAGGTCATTGAGTTCATAGTCTGGATGAGTGACCATCCATTCGCGTGGTTTACCCAATATATGACACAGAATGACCCGGGTTTCAAGTGATGCAAGCTCGGAGTGTTCAGCCAGCAGCCTGGATGAATTAATCAGCCAATCATTTATCTTAGTCTTCGTCATCTTCCCCGTTAGTGGATAATCGATCTGTCTCGTCTCGTTGTGATAACTCATCTATAAAGAGATCAATGTCTCCAGCCATGACACCCGGAAGGTTATAGGAAGATACATTTATTCGGTGGTCAGTGACACG
>PNNU01000400.1 GCA_013824385.1 Anaerolinea sp. | reverse complement strand
GCCATAGGAGCATTTATCGCAGATCCAATCTCCGCATGGATAAACAATCATCTAAAGAATAAGCTCAAACCTCCCTTCCACGGCAGAATCATCGGACTCGCCATGACCCTTATTGGTTTCGTCGCATTGCTGAAAACTTTCGGTCTGATTGGCTAACCGATTGAGTTAAAAAAGCAATCTCCCATATTTCTTATTAAGGTGTGTTGATTGGGAATCATAATTCCTGCGCTGGCACGGATCTATCAGAATAGGCTTCTAAATCCAGTTATTGTCGAGTTTCCAGACGCAACGTCTTACGCAAAGAGAATACAGGATCTCGCCAATTTAACTGACGTTGGATCATTGAATCTCTTTGGCGGTCCTGCCGGTGCACGCGAAGTTCAGTTGCCAAGAGATCGACTTCTTGCACGTTTCCAAAATCCGTTGTTAGCCTTCAAACTTATTAGCGGTTTTAACATGGCAGCTCTTCCGCTTGACAGATTTGGCATCGAAGAAGCTGCGCAATGGACAGGCACAAAAATCTATCCTGACCAAATACAAAACATTCTTCAATTCAACGTAATGCCTCCGGAAGGCGTTTTTAAGACCCGAGGAGGGCTCAATTTCACGACTACGGTTTGGACGAAGAAAATGCTTGGACTTGACGTGGCTAACAGAGCTGGATGGAGCGGAGAAGGCATCACAGTCACTGTTCCGGATACTGGCGGCAGGACAACCCATCAGCAGACACGTAATATGGAATACCATTCAGTCATGAAGGATAAAGGTCAGTTTATTGACAAAAATGGGCACGGAGAATGGTGTTGTTCAGCGGTCGGCGGTTCTAAAGTTGTGGAGCCGACGTACAATGTGGAAATGGAAGGGATGGCGCCGTCTTGCAAGCTCATTGGCATAAAATGCCTCGGCTTCATCATAGGCATTGGCTTCCAAAGCGATATCATCCAAGCCATCGAAATGTCCATGAATAGAAAAGCAGACATCGTAAGTATGAGTTTGGGTTCAGAGGGAGTGCCAGATAGTCCTGAAGAGGATGCAGAATGCGTTGCCATCAAGAAGGCAAGAAACCAAGGGCTCACTTTTTGTGTTGCGGCGGGAAATTCAGGACCCGCTGACAAAACAATCAACACGCCCGGCTGCTCTCCAGATGTTCTTACTGTTGGAGCATGGGATGAATTGGCAGGAAATATGGCGGAATTTTCGTCTCGAGGACCTGTCGTCTGGGCGGACCAGTCTACGTTGATAAAACCTGATGTTGTTGCTCCAGGAGTCAACATCTACTCTGGATGTGTTGGTATCTTGGATATTCAAGGAGACAGAATGATTAACAAATATGCGATATTGAGTGGCACATCTATGGCCACACCACAGGTAGCGGGTCTGCTTGCTTGTGTGAAGCAGTATTACAAGAAAAATTATAATAGGACGCTTACTCTGGATCTCGTGAAAACAATCTGCGAGGCAAAAGGACAAGTGAAAGACAATTATCAAGGTTGGGGACTCATCCATTTTGAATGGTTCAGACAATACGCCCTTGAGAACTGGGCTTGAACGGTTTTCATCCCTAGTTTTAAATACCCTGCACGTCAAATTATATATCAAGGTGAAACAAACATGGCGTTACAGGGTAGATTTGGAAATGTTGGACAAGCGGGATTAGGTTTGGGTTTGATTTCTCGCACAAGAGGAACCATGATGCGGATACGATCAGTCATAAGACCACCAAAATTTGGCGCCGAGGCTGCGCGAGTAGTTGTCAAAAACACTGTCGGACCTCTTGACCAAGCCTTCATTGGTGCATACATAAGCGATACTGTGAGTAAGGAACTCTGGGGATACTACAAGACTGGAGATCTCAAAGCGGTGCTATCGCTGTACTTGGACTCAGCTGCAAACAAGTACAAGTACGTCGTCTCAAAAGTGACGGTTGACGCTCTTTCCGTAGAATTTGACAAGATCGCAATAGGCAACCTCAGTGCTATAAGCCAGATCGACACTCCTGGAGCGGGTCAAATCACACACGAAGCCGCGCCACTCACTGCATAAGACATCGTAAATCTCTTATCCCTCTTCTTCCAAATATGTGCGCATGACCGATAAAGTAAAAATAAAATCCAATTTTTTGTTGGACAAAATTAAGGCAATAATTCAACTTTCGAGAATATTTACTTTGGTTGCCCCTTTGATTGGTGGTGTTTTTTTTAGTTTGATGGGTTACAAAGAGGCGTACAACACGTTGCCCAGCCTGCAGGGGTGGTCCCTTATAATTCTTGTAGGAATAATACTTGCGGTATCTAACTTTCATAGTAATGTTTTAAATCAAATTTACGATAAAGACATGGATAAACTTCATCCGACTAAAAAGAACAGACCTATCCCTGCAGAACGAATTTCGCCAGAAGAAGCATACAGTCTTGCTATAGCTCTTCTACTTCTCGCTCTGTTACTATCATTAAGTATGTTTGGAATCACTTTTGCGATTAGCATAACAGTGATTGCTATTTTTTCTTGGTTGTATAATGCTCCCCCTTTTAGGCTAAAAAAAAGGCTGTTTTGGTCCAATCTTGGAATTAGCGTCCCTCGTGGAGGTATAGGTATCGTATGTGCCTACTCCGCATTTGCGAGCCCCTACATACCTGTCATATATGTGGCAATCGTTTATTTTGCGCTTTACGTTTTTGGCACGAACACGTTAAAGGATTTCGCTGATGAGCCCTACGACCGTCTATCAGGTGTGCGAAACTTCGTGACCGTTTACGGAAGGTCTGCTGCTTCAACTATCGTTATGGTTTTCACTGTCATTCCTTTTGCGTGGCTTCTTGCCGTCCAACTATTTGGATATCTTACGTTAAACGCAATAGTTTTCCTTCCATTATTGCTAAGCGCGGGAATGGTCTATCTTCTCACCAC
>PNNU01000399.1 GCA_013824385.1 Anaerolinea sp. | reverse complement strand
TTGCGCGCTTCAAATTTCCTGCAAAAGAGTTTTTGTTCTTTTTTATCTTGTTGGTGCTGATGGTTCCGGATATGGTCACCATTATTCCAAAATTTCTCCTGGTTAAAACATTAGGGTTGCGCAACAGCTTGTGGGGTTTGATCATCGTATATGTAGCCGGATCCACTTCGCTAAACACTTTCTTGTTGAGGGGATTCTTTGAGCAGTTGCCGCATGAACTTGAAGAGGCAATGCTCATTGACGGCGCAAATTACCTGACCATATTTTTTAGATTGGCGATCCCTCTATCTACTCCGGCTTTAGCCACAGTCACCATTTTCTCTTTCATGGGAAACTGGGATGAATTTACATGGGCATTAACCGCGATCGACGAGCCCCTAAAGAGAACCTTGCCCGTTGCAATTTATTCTTTCCAGGGGCAGCATGGCACCGAATGGGGGTTGGTATTTGCCGCCATGATCATAGCGATTATTCCAACCATGTTGGTCTTTTTATCGTTGCAGAAGTATTTTGTCAAAGGGCTAACAAGTGGTTCTATAAAAGGGTAAATTAGTGGGTAAATTAACAACAATTGTAATTTTAATTTGTGCCTGTTTTGCGATAGGTGCGATTTTTCAACTTCACACTAATAATCAAAAGAGGAACGAGGTCATTATGTCGTCGATTTCCATTACAACAATCCATTACGAAAAAGCATTTGTGCGGCCCGGCGAAATAGTCCGCTGGGCAGTAGTCGTCCACAGTGAAAACACCGATCAAGTTTCAGTGGAAGTGGTTTCTAAAATCAGTTATTTAGATCAAACCTTGAACGCAATTATAAAAGAAGTTTCCATCAATGACGGAGAGCAAGAAATCAACTTTCAATGGACGCCTCCGCTAGAAACACCCCGAGGTTACGGTCTTGATGTAAGCATAAGATTAACCAACGGAACTGAATTTTCCAAGGCAAGTTCCGGCTTTGATGTTCTGAATACCTGGACTCAAATGCCGCGATATGGTTTTCTCTCGGATTTCGAGCCCGGGCGAACAAATGCCGCTAAAACTCTTCAATCTCTTTCCGATCTTCATATTAATGGCCTGCAGTATTATGACTGGATGTACCGACATGAAACCCTGCTGACCGATCACGATCCTTACATAGATCCATTAGGTAGGACTCTCTCGATAGTAACGGTGAACGATCTGATTGATGAGGGGCATAAACACAATATTGCCGCGATGCCGTACACTGCAATCTACGCATCTTCTATTGAATTTTTCAACCAACATAAAGACTGGGCACTCTATTATTCAAATGGTTCACCGGTTTACCTGGGAACGAACTTTTTAGCCTATATGGATCCTCGACCTGACAGCGAATGGACCAAGCATCTTCTCGGAGAATTCAAATCCGTTCTCGAAACTACCAAATTCGATGGAATCCATTTGGATCAATATGGGGATCCTAAAGATGCATATGATGCCAAACACGTTCACTTCACTTTGGGCGAGCCCATTGCGGCTACCATTTCAAAAACACATGAAGTGGTTGACCAATACCGAACTGATGGCGCCGTTGTCTTTAACTGCGTTACAAACTGGCCGGTTGAATTGGCATCCCAGGCGGATGAAGATATTATTTATATAGAAGTCTGGGCGCCATATACCTATTTTGGCGACCTTCATACCCTCGTAGCGTACGCACAATCACAAGGCACTGGAAAACCCGTTGTCCTGGCTGCTTATGTTCATCCAGCAAGTTCCTCCAATCCATTTTTGATGGATGCGATCATATTTGCAAGCGGGGGCGGGCATATTGAATTGGGCGAGAATTTGGGTTATTTAGCCAATCCATATTTCCCCGACTATGACACACTTACATCTGAACAAGCAGAGATTTTGAAGAACTATTACGATTTTGCTGTAAGGTATCAGAACATCATCGGACCTTCAACCGTTGAAGCCACAAAAAACTGGAAAGCAAAGATCAAAATAAGCGGGTTGAAAGTGGGATTGAACCCCACCGACGATGTTTTTGCATTGGTTCGCGAATCGGAGGGCACATTAGCAGTAAGCCTGATAAACCTGACCGATATTAACTCCAAAAAGTGGAATGAGCCGGCGGATTTTCCAAAACCTGCGTCCAATATTACCCTCAAAGTAGGCGGATTCAAACAAGAAGTAAAAGAGGTTTTCATTTCAACGCCTGACGAAGAGACATTCAGCCTTGACCCTGTCAATTTCACACAAGTTAATGATGAAATAACTTTAGTGATCCCTTCACTTAAAATTTGGGACCTGGTTGTGTTCAAGTACTAATTTTTGGATCAAGGAATAAACAAATCGTTATGGATATCCTTAAACATAGCACTGAAACGATTCTAAATAATCAAGATGGTGGGGGAGCGTTCGTTGCCTGTCCCTCCTTCCCCACCTATCAATATTGCTGGTTGCGGGATGGTAGCTTTATTGCACATGCCATGGATCTGGTAGGTCAATTTGAGAGTGCTGAAAAGTTCTTCCGCTGGGTAGGTATCACCATCCTGCGCTATTCCGCCAAGGTAACTGTGCTGGAAGAGCAGCTAAAGTCTGGAAAAAGACCGGACCAAAAGGGAATCCTGAATGCGCGCTTTACCTTGGAAGGAATGGAAGAAAACGTCGAAAGCGCGTGGGGTAACTTTCAAATTGATGGTTACGGCACCTGGTTATGGGCGTTGGCAGAGCACGTGCGTCTGAGCGGCAACACCACCTTGTTGAAAGAATTGTACGAACCCATCCAGATCACGCTGCGTTACCTTAAGTTGGTCTGGAAACTTCCCAATTACGACTGTTGGGAAGAGCATCCCGAATATTTACATCCCTACTCGCTGGCGACTACCTACGCCGGCTTTGATTCGATTGCGTTTCTGGTACGCACCGGGCAGATGGATG
>PNNU01000398.1 GCA_013824385.1 Anaerolinea sp. | reverse complement strand
GATATAACCCATTTCAATCAGCATAGTTACACAAGAATCATATCATGGTTGCCAGGCGATTGCTGCTTGTACTGCTTTGTAGGCATCTATTAACCCTGATTCGATTTGATTGGTCTGCCCCACACAATTGGGCAACTGACCCTGATAGTCTTGAGAAGTTTCAATCAATATTTTTGTGGTTTGATCTATGTTGCCTATTAATTTGGGATTTGCAGACCACATAAGCGCCACTACTCCACTGACATGCGGGGCCGCGAATGAGGTACCGCTGACCATCGAATATGCGCCACCCGGATAGGACGAAATTACATCTTCACCTGGTGCAAGGATTTCAGGTTTTTGCTGTTTCGGGTTGTCTATTGCATATGAATCCAGCGAGGAAAAAGCCGAAATATTCCCTTGCTGGTTGACTGACCCTGAGGAGAATACCTCGGAGTAAATTGCAGGCGGATCCATAACCGTATCGCAACCGTAGTAGCCGGTATTGCCAGCCGCCACGGACATAAAAATGCCAGCTTTTTTAAGCGCATCCACTGCAGGGAGGAACACGTTTGAATCGCAACCTTCAGAATCAGGGCAGCCCCATGAGTTATTGATAATCATCGCGCCTTTGGAGGCTTCTCCGTCACTGAAAGCATTCCCGCCGTGTGGAAAAGGAGCCAGCATGAATTGCATACAATCGAGATAGACCGCCGGATTGCCCTGATTTCTTGCAAGGTTGACACAGCCGATCCACTGTGCGCCTGGCGCTACCCCCGTATTTTGCCCCAACATGATACCAAGAGTCTCGGTACCGTGGCCAGAGATGTCAGTTGGGAAAGGAGTATTGTTCCAGGGATCGTACCAGTTGAAATCACCATTGGTAGCTGCACCCCGATAAGCCGCTGCTAACTCAGGATGTCTGCCATCCACACCGCTGTCGGTCTGTCCGATGAGTATACCCTCACCCGTGACACCCAACTCGTTTACCACTTGATCCGCTCGGATCATACTGATATTCCACAAGGTCTCATCAGACAAATTTGAAATCTCACCTGTTCCGCCTTTGATTGGTTGCGGCAGAGGACGCAGCTGTGGACTATCCAAAATGCGGTCCACAGAAGGATCTTTCATCAAAATCATTTTTGTCAGTATTCCGCCGTTGATCTCGATACCGTTTACTAAATAATATGGAGAATATGAAATATCCATTTTATCCAGGCGAGCTCGCAGGTCAGCTTGTGTGGTTTCAGCGGTTTTGACTAATTCCTCATACACCGCAGTTCTCCTGGCAGCATAATCTGGAATCACGCCTACCTTGGATAAATCCGCTTGCTGCTTGAGAATGATGAACTGTTTGTCGCCAAAGAACCCAACCTGCCCCCAATTTGAATAAATAATAACAATACCTATTAAACCAATGACTGCAAACCCCAGGTGAGCTGATTTTGGCAGGCTGAACCTGTGAATACTCTTTAGATTTGTAAGCAAAACAAGGGTAATCATCAGAATCGCCATGAATGTAAACCATGCTGCCTTGTTTGCCCACTCAAGGGTTTCGCCTGCACCGCCTGTAAATATCGCATTCAATTCATCCATATCAAAAAAGACCAAAGGCAGAGTAAAAATAACCCCGAGGATAATACCGGCGGATAATTTATCCTGGCCTTTAACAGTTTTCCAAAGGGAAGAGAATATGGCAACCAGCCAACCTGCTATTGGTACTGTCACAACCAACATCTGCTGCGATCCATTAATTGCCAATGCCGCTACACTGATCAGCAGAAAAACGGCAACCACCAACCCATCAAAAAGTACATCTCTTAATTTACTTACTCCACCAGAAGCCTGTACTTTTTCAAGGTACTCCTCAAAAATAAATTTAACCGCAAACCAGGCAAATAAGATCCCAATCACAATTTCTAGCAGTGTATCCAACCATGATCCAAGAGCCCCCCATAATAACCAGGGGACGTAAAATAATGAGCTGACAAAGAGAATCATTCCAGGGAATTTTGTTTTTTCTGGCTTTTTATCGCTTTCAGATTCCTTTTTCCTGACAAGTAGATTACTTCCTGCAATCATCAAAAACAGAACTGCCAACTGAAAAATGGCAGTCAGGTTTTGCTCTGCCAACCACAATAATTTTGATGGGGTGGACAACACCGCTAGAAAAGCCGCAAATGACCACAGTCTGAAAATCCATTTAATGCGTGGTTCCTTTACCAACCAGGCCATTAATAAACATACTACCAGGATCAGTACGCTGGTGACAATGTGGGTAATCCACCGAAAATCAGGAACCCGTTCGCCAACTTCCATAATGGCTTGTTCAGACACCCAATTAATAAATAGATCTAATCCGCTAAACAGGATTACCCAGATAAAACCAAGGATTGTTAATACAATTAATCCACAGCCAATACCTTTGTTAGGTTTTTTATCGATGGTGATTTGTACAGTCATTGGGTTTTCACTCTTTTCAAGTCAAGTGTCATATCAGGCTTGTAATATTTTGGTTCAAAGACTAAACTAAATAAGTACGAAATGATTATAATTTCAAATCAATTTTATAGACAAACAATTACTTTTCCGGAGGATTCGCATGCAGCATTCTGAATATTTTTGGACGACCCGTGATAATGTAAAACTTTACGGCCAGGAATGGAAACCGGAAGGAAAACAAAAAGCTGCCATTGTAATGGTGCATGGGCTGGGTGAGCATTCAGGCAGATATGAACATGTGGCAGAAGCGTTTACTGCAGCCGGTTACAGTTTGACTGCATTTGACCTGCGCGGACATGGCAAATCTGAGGGTGTCCGTGGACACGCCCCTTCGTATGACCTAATCATGGAAGATATCACACATAACATTGAACTTGCCAAGGAACACTTCCCTGGGCTGCCTGTATTTCTCTATGGTCACAGCCT
>PNNU01000397.1 GCA_013824385.1 Anaerolinea sp. | reverse complement strand
CAGCACACACCCTGGCACGGGCATCCCCAATGCGCTTATCTCTGCACGGTTTGCCGTCCAACGGATGCTGGATGAGTTGGGATAGAAAACACTTTTCCGCGAAAATCGCAAAGAAAACCATATCTTCCAGATACAGATTTGTATTGTGCGATTCTTTTTTAAACAGAATCCTGGATTACCCTTTGAGTTTGGATATTCATCCACTTGGCTAAACGGATCGGCGCGTCAGGAGCTTCATTCCAACTCACCCAACCCAAAAAACGCAACAAGATAGCGGGGATATATGAAGTGATCACTTCCAGAGCTGGTAATCCTTGTCCCCACCTTGGGAAGGTGGTGCGGTTTTCTATTGCTTTTTTCAGCTCGTGAATCGAATTACCATTAAACCAAAATGAACCTTCACCGATCATCTTCAGCATATGCGCATCACTGCCACCTAACTGTGCGATTGGCAGTGACTGAGCTTCATTTGTAATAAAGGGGTTTCTTCTGGATAGAATTGCCCCACCATTAAACGCTTCAACTCCGACCAATATTTTGGCAGCAGTACTATCCTTCAAAACTTCGCGAATGGTTGAAAAGCGCAAACCATTTACCCCGCGTGCTTGAGGATGCGGTATTACGCAAAAGCCGCCTAGATCCCCGGTACGCAGTACAGTCTCAAGCAGACTTAAACCTGATGAGATGAGATGGTCGATAAAGAGACACAATACATGTCCATCTTTTGTAGACACTTCTACGCCAGGGATGATTTGCAAATTATATCTTGGGGCTAAATCCACGGCCTCAAACACACCCGAGATCGTATCGTGATCTGTGATGGCTATAACATTCAAATCGGTATGTGTTGAAGCGTATTTCAATATTGCGGAAATTGATGCAGTTCCATCATAGCTATGCAGGCTGTGGATGTGTAAATCAGCATAACCCATAACACCTCCAATACCACTAATGAGAACCTAAGCATATCTCGAGAGACATAAATTTCAAGCTAATTTTGATTAACTCGTCGTAAATACCAGATAAAAGCACTTTATGAATAATCCATTTGATCATGAAAGAGTATTGCCTTTACACAACCTTAACATTTCCTTCTTTATTGGTTAATCTCTTTGAACTACGATAATAGTGTGAGTATTAGCCACAAAATAATTGTAGAGAGAGATTAAATATGAATATACTGGTTACCAATGATGATGGCTTTACAGCCCCTGGTTTATTGGCTTTAGCACAATCCATGATGAAATTTGGAACTGTCACGGTGCTCGCCCCGGACCGCAACTGGTCCGCTTCAGGGCACGTTAAGACTATTGACCGCCCCGTCAGGGTGCGCGAACTGCATCTGGCAGAAAACCTTACAGCCTATGCCAGCGACGGCGCTCCCTCTGATTGTGTAGCCCTGGCATAATGCGGGTTTTTGAAAGACAAAATTGATATTGTGGTCAGCGGCATAAATCCGTATGCCAACCTGGGTCACGATGTCACTTGCTCTGGTACGGTAACAGCTGCTATGGAAGCTGCCATCTGGGGTATCCCATCCATCGCAATGTCACTGGATTCACCTAATCATCACCCTGGCCCAATTGATTATTCGACCGCTGCTGAAATTGCAGGTTCTGTGCTCGAAGCATTCATCAGATACAAACTTCCCACTAATACTTTATTGAACGTCAATGTGCCGTTTTTACCCTTGGAAGAGATCAAAGGGCTGCGCAGCACCCGCCTGGGATTGCGTGTTTACCACGACAAAGTGGATGCTCGCGTCGATCCACGCGGACAGTCTTATTATTGGATCATCGGAGACTCACCTACTGGTGTGAGCGAATTGGGCACGGATGTGGGCGCATTATCTGATGGATATATCTCAATCACTCCGCTTCAATTAGACTTGACCGATTACCACCTGTTATCAGAAATTAACGGCTTGCAATGGAAAATGCCGGAAAGCAACGAATTATCTAAAATCAAATCCCACCCGTAAAGCTTGTAGGTGGGATCAATCCGGATTATGTATTAACTCAATACCACAAAAATATCAGGCAAGTGCCCGGTAATTTTATAGGGGTTCCTCGGGGATGACGATCATCATGATGATGTACGCCCAGAAGGTGCCGCCAACCAACAGCAAGCCGAGTACGAACAAAAGCCGCACCAGGGTGGGATCGATCTTGAAATAAGCCGCAAGACCTCCGCAAATGCCTGAAATTTTGCGGTCAGTACGTGAACGATAAAGACGTCTGGTTTCTTCCATTATATTCTCCTGTTTAAAGTGTTGATTCTGGAACAACGATCCACATGATCAAGTAAATCCAAAAGGTTAGACTGCCAGTTAAAAAGAAACCGGCAACAAAAATGAGGCGCATGATGGTGGGGTCCATATTGAGAAACTCACCCAAGCCACCGCACACTCCGCCGATCTGGCGTTGTGAAATTGATCGATACAATTTTCTAGGTTGATTATCCATTATTGTCTCCTGTATTGCAATCTAGATATATTTACGCATGAAAATACAGAAAGTTGCGTGAGAATGGTGCAATTTTGTTAAAACGGACTAAAATAAAGATATGGTTAATGGTAACGGACTTGATCGGAGGAAAATATGTCTGCCAACAAGTATCCAGAAGCGCACAAATTGATCCTGTTTGTTGAGAAGGTTCCTTTTTCAGCAGAAGAAAAAACCCGTCTGACAGAAATGCTGCAAACTAACGGGATGACCGATGAAAGTACAACTGCCGTCCATAAGGCACTTACAGATTTGCCAAAAGAAGCCTTTAAAGATGATTGGCAGCACGCCAAATTTATGATGGATTTGGCTACATTACTAAAGCAGTGGCAGCTTACTGACGGAAGCAAGAATTTTAAGCATTCCAGGTAACGAATGACCGACCACCCGCCCGGCATTCAACCGGGCGGTTTTTTTTTATCACATTAGAAAGCAGAACAATTTC